>DASRUW010000322.1:0-3807 GCA_035655255.1 Telluria sp.
GCGCTGTATTTCGTGTCGCGCGGCGACGGCACCAGCTAGTTCTCCGGCAACCTGAACGACCATAACAAGGCCGTCAACCAGTACCAACGCTGACCTATGACCGAGCGCGGCAAGTTCATCACTTTCGAAGGCATCGACGGCGCGGGCAAGTCGACCCACATCCAGTTCACGGTCGATTACCTGGCCCGCCACGGCAAGCAGGTCGTGTCCACCCGCGAGCCAGGCGGCACTCCGCTGTCCGAGACGCTGCGCGAGCTGGTGCTGCACCAGAAGATGCACCTCGAAACCGAGGCTCTGCTGGTGTTCGCCGCCCGCCGCGAGCACATCGACCAGGTGATCGCGCCGGGGCTCGCGCGCGGCGACTGGGTGGTGTCGGACCGGTTCACGGATTCGTCCTTCGCCTACCAGGGCGGAGGGCGCGGCCTGCCGCTGGCCAAGCTCGAGACGCTGGAGCAGTGGGTGCACCCGGACCTGCAGCCCGACCTGACCCTGCTGTTCGACGTGCCGACCGAGGTCGCGCGCGCCCGCCTGGATGCGACCCGCACCCTCGACAAGTTCGAGCGCGAGCGCGCCGAGTTCCACCAGGCCACCCGGGCCGGTTACCTGAGGCGGGCTGAGCAGTTCCCCGAGCGCATCGTGGTGATCGACTCGACCGAGCCGATCGAGGCGATCCAGCAGCGCCTGGCCGGCATCCTGGATCGCCTGCTGGCCCCCTGAGCGCGCGTCAGTTCCAGCGCCGCGCGGCGCCTTGGACGCTGTAGCGGCCGGCGCCCAGCAGCATCACCGCAACCGCCGTGGCCAGGTACATTCCCTGCAGTTCCAGCGCCCAGCCGCCGGTCGAGGCTTTGGTGAACAGTTCGCCGGTATGCACCAGCAGGATGGCCACGACCATGTTGCCGGCGATGAACAGCGCGCCGATGCGGGCCCATAGTCCGAACAGGACCATCAGCGGCCCGAGCACTTCGCCGACGTACACGAGGTAGCCCAGTGCGGACGGGAGCCCGTGCTGCGCGACCATGCCGGTTATGAAAGCGACGCCGCCGATCAGTTTGGACACGCCGTGGAACAGGATGAGGACCGCGAGCGCGGCGCGCAGGATCAGCTTGCCGGCATCGTCGAGGTGTTGGGTTGCGGGTGCGTGCATCACGTTCTCCTCTTGTTGTGGTGCCCCAGCATAGCCTATTCCATAACTTTTCACGCGAGAAAATTGCGCTAAGCGTTTGTTTTCGTTCATAATTGACGGATGACGCACACCATCTATCCCTGGCAGCAAGCGGCCTGGCAGCAATTGCAGCAACTGCGCGGGCGCTTGCCGCACGCGCTGCTGTTCCATGGCGCCCAGGGCGTCGGCAAGGCGGACTTCCTGGAAGCCTATGCCAAGAGCCTGCTGTGCGAAGCGGTGCGCGCGGACGGCCACGCGTGCGGCCAGTGCGTCTCGTGCGGCTGGTTCGAGCAGGGCAGCCACCCGGATTACCGCCGCGTGCGCCCGGAAGCCCTGGAGGACGAGGCGCCGGCCGAGGGCGAAGAGGGCGACGACGGCAAGAAGTCCAAGACCAAGAATCCCTCGCGCGAGATCAAGATCGAACAGATCCGCGCGCTGGCCGACTTCATGAATATCTCCACCCACCGCCAGGGCCTGCGGGTGGTGGTGCTGTATCCGGCCGAGGCGCTCAACACGCCGGCCTCGAATGCGCTGCTCAAGACGCTGGAGGAGCCGCCGCCGGGGTCGGTGTTCCTGCTGGCCTCGCACAGCCTGGACCGCGTGCTCCCCACCATCCTGTCGCGCTGCCGTAAGTTCGCCCTGCCGCTGCCCGACGAAGCCCAGGCGCTGGCCTGGCTGAAGGAACAGGGACTGGCGGACGCCGACGGCTGGCTGCGCGAGCAGGGCGGGGCGCCGCTGGCGGCGCTGGAAGCGTCGGCCGCCGGCAGCCGCGAGGACCTCGAGGTGCTGCTCGCTTTCCTGGCGCGACCCAGCGTCGAAGGCGCGCTGAAGGGAGCGGACAAACTGAGCAAGGCGCCCCTGGCCGCGCTGGTCGCCTGGCAGCAGCGCTGGCTGTACGATGTGGCGGCGGTCAAGCTGGCGGGGCGGGTACGCTACTATCCGCGCTACCACAAGGAACTTGCAGCGCTCGCGGCCACGGTGCACACTGCGAACCTGATGCGGGCCGTGAAAGCGGCCAACGAGCGCCGGGCCGTCGCCGAGCATCCGCTGTCGCCCAAGCTGTTCGTCGAGGACATGCTGCTCGATTACACCGCCTGCTGCGCATGAAAGGAACTGAATGAGCGCCAACCCGCCCGACCCGAGCACGACGCTGGCCGCGCCGCGCCCGTCCGTGCTGTCGCTGGCAATCAAGGAAAAGGCCGCCCTGTACGCGGCCTACATGCCGTTCCTGAAGAACGGCGGCATCTTCGTGCCCACCGCCAAGGCCTACAAGATCGGCGACGAGGTCTACCTGATCCTGGCCCTGATGGACGATCCGAACAAGTACCCGATCGCCGGCAAAGTCGCCTGGATCACGCCGGGCAGCGCCGCCAACAACAAGGCCCAGGGCATCGGCCTGCATTTTCCGGCCGACGAATCGGGCCAGCGCGCCAAGCTGCGCATCGAAGAAATCCTCGGCGCGGCGCTGCGTTCGTCGCGCGCGACCCATACTCTCTGATCCATGTTCCGACACCGTCCTGCCCTGCCAGAAGACCTGGCCGCCATCGTCGAGATCTACAATTCCACCATCGCCTCGCGCCAGGTCACGGCCGACACGGAGCCCGTTGCGGTCGAGTCGCGCCGCCAGTGGTTCCTCGACCATGATCCGGTACGCCGGCCCCTGTGGGTGGTGCATGCGGGCGACGACCCGCGCGTGATCGGCTGGCTGTCGTTCTCGAATTTCTACGGCCGCCCGGCCTACAACGGCACGGCGGAGCTGTCGATCTACCTGGCCGAGGACTGGCGCGGCAAGGGCCTGGGGCAGTACTGCCTGGCCGAGGCGATCGCCCACGCGCCCGCCATCGGCGTCCATACGCTGCTGGGCTTCATTTTCGGCCACAACATTCCCAGCCTCGGCCTGTTCGAGAAGTTCGGCTTCGCCATGTGGGCCAATCTGCCGCGGGTGGCGGTGCTGGACGGCGTCGAGCGCGACCTCGTCATCCTCGGCAAGCGGGTAGACTGACGGGATGTTTATCGATTCGCACTGCCACATCGACTTCCCCGAGCTGGCCGCCCGCATGCCGGAGCTGCTGGCCAAGATGGAACAGAACCGGGTCACGCACGCGCTGTGCGTCTCGGTGGACCTGCCGGATTTTCCCCGCGTGCTGGCGCTGGCCGAGCAGTATCCCCACATCTACGCCTCGGTCGGGGTGCATCCGGACTATGAGGACACGCCGGAGCCGACCGTCGACCAGCTGGTCGAGCTGTCGCGCCACCCGAAGATCGTCGCGATCGGGGAGACCGGACTGGACTACTACCGCCTGGAGGGGGACCTGGAGTGGCAGCGCGAGCGCTTCCGCGTCCACATCCGCGCCGCGCGCGCGACCGGCAAGCCGCTCATCATCCATACCCGCTCGGCCAGCGCCGACACCCTGCGCATCATGGCGGAGGAGGGCGCGGGCACGGACCAGGGCGGCCCCGGCGGCGTCATGCACTGCTTTACCGAGTCGCTGGAGGTGGCCCAGGCCGCGCTGGCGATGGGCTTCTACATTTCGTTCTCCGGCATCGTCACCTTCAAGAGCGCCAAGGACCTGCAGGCCGTGGCCAGGGCCGTGCCGCTGGAGCGCATGCTGATCGAGACCGATTCGCCCTACCTGGCGCCGGTG
>DASRUW010000323.1:0-9812 GCA_035655255.1 Telluria sp.
AGCGGCGCGCGCCGCCTGCGCCAGGCCGACCCGCAGGGCGTCGCCGACCTGGGCAGCGTGGTGCTGGACCCGGCCAGCCAACTGCCGCTGTTCGCTGCCTTCCGCCTGCCGCAAGTCCACTACGCCGGCCTGACCGGTGCAGCGCGCCGCGCGGCCGCCGACATCGCCGCGCGCTTCCCCCATTCGAACATCGCCATCGCGCCGGCCGCCGGCCGCTGGCTGCTGACCGAAACCGCGGCCACGCTCGGCCAGCCGCGCTACTGGCTGTACGAGCCGGCCCGCCACAGTTTCGCCGCCGTGCTGGAGGGCGAACGGGCCCAGGACAAGCCGCTCGGCGAAGCCCAGCTCGCCGCCAAGTACCCGGTCGCCTACCCCGCCTCGGACGGGCGCACCATCCGCGGCTACCTGACCCTGCCGCCCGGCCGGGACGCGGCCAAGGCGCCCCTGATCACGGTGGTGCACGGCGGCCCGTGGAGCCATTTCGAGAGCGGCTACGAGTGGTTCGTCCAGTGGATGGCCACGCGCGGCTATGCGGTGTTCCAGCCGAACTTCCGCGCCTCCACCGGCTACGGCGACAAGTTCATGCTGGCGCCCGGCACGGACTTCGGCAACGGGCGCGTCCAGCGCGACATCATCGACGGCGTGCGCTGGCTGACCGCGAACGGCATCGGCGACCGCGAACGCATGGCGATCACGGGCGGCTCCTTCGGCGGCTACAGCACGCTCCTTGCGCTGACCTGGAATCCGGAGCTGTTCCGCTTCGGCCTGGCCATGGTCCCGCCGCCGGAATTCGCGCGCACCCTCGCGGACGCCGCCGCGGCCCATCTGCCGGGCGAGGAAACCGTTCCGTTCGCGGTGCGCTTCGACATGATGGGGCTGCGCTTCCGCGACGAGGCGGCGATGGAGACGATCCGCGCCAGCGCGCCGGCCGCGCATCCGGACCGGATCGGGCGCCCGCTCGTCATCATGGCGGGCGGGAAGGACGACAAGGTGCGGCTCGAAACCGTGACCGCCTACGTCGCCCGCCTGCAGGCGCTGGGCAAGCCGGTCAGCCTGCTGGTCGATCCGGACGAGGGCCACAACGCGCGCAATCCGCTGGTGCGCGACGCCTATGCCTACCTGATGGCGTCGCTGCTGCACCGCTACCTCGATGGTCCGGCCCCGGCGGCGCCGGCGCCGGAACTCAAGGCCTACCTCGAACGCACCATGAAGGCCGACGGCGCCCTCGCGCCTTGAGCCGGTCCGGGGTTTGGTTTAGTATGGCCGCACCAAACGCAGAGGAAGCCCATGGAAAAGAGCCGGCGCAAGACAGGTGCGGTCATAGCGATCATCGTGGCAGTCGCAGCCGGCGGATGGGTGGCCCGCCAGCACCGGCCGGCCGCGCCGCCGGGCGCAAGCGCGCCGCCCGCGGCGGCGGCGGCCAGCCAGCCCGCCATCAATGCCCTGATGGCGCTGCCCGAGCTGAAGGCCTGGTCCGAGTGGATCGAGAAGACCACGGGCGGCCGTTCGCACGGCGCCGTGGTCGCGGGCGACCCGGCCCCGCGCACCATCGGCGGCAAGACCTACCTCGCCTACAGTTTCGTCGAGAACGAGCCGGAAGCGGCCCACTTCTGGCAGGGCTTCTATGTCACCGCCAGCGGCGACAGCATCCTGGTGGAGGACGCGACCAGCGGCGAGACCATGAGCGTAGAGCAGTGGCGCGAGAAGGAGCACCCGCTGGACCGCATCAAGGCCCATTCGCCGCTGTGACGGCGCGGCGGCGCTAGCTGTCCATGTGCGAGATCAGCAGGCGCCGCTCGCGCGTGTCGCGGTCCACCAGGCGCAGCTCGGCGTTCTTGCCGGCGTCGACCGAGATGCCGACCGTCAGAATATCGAGCAGCAGCAGCTGCAGGATGCGCGAGATCATCGACAGGAAGCTGGTGCTGTCCTCGGAGTGATCGACCGGCAGGCACACGGTGGCCTTGCGCGCCAGCGGCGACTGGCTGCTGGTGATCGCGATCACGTCCGCGCCGGCGCCGCGCGCCGCGTCCACCGCATCGAGCAGTTCCGGCAGGCGCCCGGAATTGGAGATGGCGATCACCACGTCCCCCGGCCGCAGCAGCTCCGCCGCCAGCGTGAACAGGTGGGCGTCGCCGTAGGATGCGGTCGGAATGCGGAAGCGGAAGAACTTGTGCTGGCCATCCAGCGCCACCACGCGCGCGTTCCCCATCGCATAGAACTCCACCCGGCTGGCGCGCGCGATCAGTTCGATGGCGCGGTCGATCGCGCGCACGTCGAGCTGGTCGCGGAACTTGAGGATGGCCGACACCGTGTTGTCGATCACCTTGGCCGACAGGTCGTGCGTGCTGTCGCTGGTGCGCACCTGGCTGTGGCGCACCGGGATGGCGCCGGTCAGGCTGCTGGCGAACTTGAGCTTGAAATCGGCCAGGCCGCCGAACCCGAGCGAGCGGCAGAAGCGGATCACGGTCGGCTGGCTCACGTCCGCCATGCGCGCGATGTCGGCGATCGGCTCGTTCAGGACCAGGCGCGGCTGGTTCAGCACCAGCGCGGCGACACGCTGCTCCGCCGGGGTCAGCTCCTTGTGGATCTGCGCGATGCGCTCCATGAGGGTGCTGGTGCCCGAGCGTCCGCCCAGGTGTTCGGCCAGGATCGACGCCACGCCATGGAAGGCGGGATACGCCGTGCTGATCACGTAGGTCGGGATCTGCGACAGGTAGTTCGAGAAGCGGCCCTTGGCCTCGAAGCGCGTGCGGAAGGGCGAGTTGCGGAAGTACTCCCCCATGCGCGGCACGATGCCGCCGCCGATGAAGATGCCGCCCATCGCGCCCAGCGTCACCGCGACGTTGGCGGCGACGCCGCCCAGCATGCCGCAGAAGCATTCCAGCACCTCGGCGCAGACCGGGTCGTCGCGCGACAGGCCGGCCTGCAGGATCTGCGGCGCCGTGTAGGCTTGCGCGCGCACGCCGGCGCGCTGGGCCAGGGCGCGGTAGATGATTTCCATGCCGGGGCCCGAAATCAGGCGCTCGCAGGACACGTGCGGCCACTGGGTCCACGCGTACTGGAGCACCGCCATCTCGCGTTCGTCGGCCGGGCCGAAGTTGGCGTGGCCGCCTTCCGAACCGAGGGTGACGAAGCCGTCCGCCGTCGGGATCAGGCCGGATACGCCCAGGCCGGTGCCGGGCCCCAGCACGCCGATCACGGACTGGGGCTGGGCCTGGCCGCCGCCGATCTGGGTCAGGTCGGCCGGCTTGAGCGCGGGGATGGCCTGGGCCAGGGCGGTGAAGTCGTTGACGATGAGGAGGGTGTGCAGGCCGAGCGCGCGGCGCGCCTCGTCGGTGGAGAACTCCCAGGCGCGGTTGGTCATGCGCACGTAGTCGCCGTGGATCGGGTTGGCCAGGGCCAGCGCGGCATGGTGCACCTTGAGGTCGCGGTGCGCGTCCAGGTAGGAGGTCAGCAAAGGCACGATGCCGGCGAAGTCGTCGCACTGCAGCACCTGCACGTGCCGGAAGTCGCCGGGCGCGACCTGCAGCGCCAGCCGCGCGTGGGTGGCGCCGATGTCGGCCAGCAGGCGTGGACCGTCCGCGAACGCGGGGCGGGCGGCCGGGTCGGCGTGGTCGTTCTTCATGCGTCTCCTTGTAATTTGTAGAGAATATACATGGCATGCCAGCGATTGACAATCACCAAGCATCCAGGGTAAATCGCAAAAAATCAGTGACTTAGATTAAATTTGCGCGTACATACTCATCAAAAAGGTAGGGAAACTACACAAATCGGCCCGCTTATGGCAGGATACGGCGGCCAGCCGGAGGCTTGCCACCCATTCCGCCGCCCCGTAGCATCGCGGAACACAACAACAGGGGGACAATCGATGCAAGACCAAGTCAGTCAGGGCCGGCTGCCGCGCCAGATCCCGTTCATCATCGCCAACGAGGCGTGCGAGCGGTTCAGCTTTTACGGCATGCGCAACATCCTCACGCCGTTCCTGATCAGCAGCCTGTTGCTGTTCCTGCCCGAGGCCGAGCGCGCGGGCGAAGCGAAGCACACCTTCCACACCTTCGTGATCGGCGTGTACTTCTTCCCCCTGCTGGGGGGCTGGCTGGCCGACCGCTTCTTCGGCAAGTACAACACCATCCTCTGGTTCAGCCTCATCTACTGTGCCGGCCACGCCTGCCTGGCCGCCTTCGACGACAACCTCAAGGGCTTCTATTTCGGCCTGGGCCTGATTGCGCTCGGCTCGGGCGGCATCAAGCCGCTGGTGGCGTCCTTCATGGGCGACCAGTTCGACCAGTCCAACAAGAAGTACGCCAACGTCATCTACGACGCCTTCTACTGGTCGATCAACCTCGGCTCTTTCTTCGCCTCGCTTCTGATGCCGATCTACCTGAAGAACTATGGGCCGGCCGTCGCCTTCGGCATTCCGGGCGTGCTGATGGCGCTGGCCACGCTGTTCTTCTGGTCCGGACGCCGCAAGTATGTGTACATGCCGCCCGCGCCGCCGAATCCGGATGCATTCACCCGCGTGTGCCGCAGCGCCCTGCTCGCGCGCGCGCCGGGCCAGGGCCGGCCGGGGCTGGCGACCGCCGTCTTCGGCGCGGCGGCGGCGCTGGCCAGCATCGTCGCCGGCTTCTACAGCGACTTCGTCATCGGGGCCTGTGGGGGCCTGGTGCTGCTGCTGGCCTTCGGCGGCATCGGCGTCGCGCAGCAGCTCGAGCGGGCGCGCGGCCTGCACTCCGACGAAGCGGTGGACGGCGTGCGCGCCGTGCTGCGCCTGTTGATCGTGTTCGCCCTCATCACGCCGTTCTGGTCCTTGTTCGACCAGAAGGCCTCGACCTGGATCGTGCAGGCCAACGCCATGGTGCCGGTCACGATCGCGTGGTTCGGCGGCAGCTTCACCTTCCTGCCGGCCCAGCTGCAGGCGCTCAACCCGATGCTGGTGATGCTGCTCATCCCCTTGAACAACCTGGTGCTGTTCCCTGCCCTGCGCCGCATGGGATTCGAACCCACGCCCCTGCGCCGCATGACCACCGGGATCGCCCTGACCGGCGTGTCATGGATCGTGATCGGCATGATCCAGGTCGCGCTCGACGCCGGCACGCCGGTGTCGATGGCCTGGCAGATCCTGCCCTACGTGATCCTCACCTGCGGCGAAGTGCTGGTCTCCGCCACCGGCCTGGAATTCGCCTATTCGCAGGCGCCGTCCTCGATGAAGGGCGCCATCATGTCCTTCTTTAACCTCACCGTGACGGTCGGCAGCCTGTGGGTGCTGGTGGTGAACGCCAGCGTCAAGAACGAGACCGTGATCGGCGCCATCAAGTCCAGCGGCTTCGAGGTCATGGCCTTCCAGATGTTCTTCTTCGCCGGCTTCGCGCTGCTCGCAGCCCTCGTCTTCGGGCTGTACGCGCGCCGCTACAAGATGGCCGACTACTACCGCTCAGCATAGACAAAGGATATCCGCATGCCAATCGCCGCCTCCCTGCTTACCCTGCTGGCCGCCGCCGCGCCGCTCGCTCCGGACGCCTGCAACGGCGCCTTCCAGACCGTCCTGAAGGCGGAGGCGGCGCTGCCGGCGCAAGCCGTGTGGCTCGACGCGGGACGGCTGCAGTGGCCGGGCAACGACGGCAAGGGAAGCTTTCGCCTGTACTTCGCGGCGCAGGGCGGCATCAGCGCCGTCCCCGGCGCGGCGGTGAGCGGCGCGGACGGCGCGCTCGCCCTGCAGCCGGACAGTGCCCCGCCTGCCGCGCGCGATCGCTTCGGCTACCTGGCGGCCGGTCCGGTGCTGGCAGTGTCCGATCTCACCCGCATCAAGGAGCTGCACCGCGGCCAGCTGGTGCTGGTGCAGGAAGACGATGGCAAGGTGGTGCGCGCCACCCGCGTGCAGGCGGCGGGCGCGCTGGACGACCTGTATGCGCCCGCGGCGCGCCTGTCCGACTTCGGCGCGCGTCCCGGCCCGCGCGGCACCACGTTCCGCGTGTGGGCGCCGACCGCGCGCGAGGCCAGCGTCTGCATCTACGACAGCGGTTTCGGCAAGGCCCGCGCGCGCCTGCCGCTGCAGTTCGATCCCGCCACCGGCAGCTGGCACGCGCGCTCGATCGACGACCTGTCCGGCAAGTACTACACCTATCTGGTGGACGTGCAGGCCGACGGCGTCGGGCTGGTGCGCAACCTGGTGCCCGATCCGTACGCCGTCAGCGCGACCGCCAACTCCGCGCGCGGCTACATCGCCAACCTGGAAGCTGCCGCGCTCAAGCCGGCCGGCTGGGATGCCCAGGCCGCGCCGCGGACGGTCAAATCCAACACGGACATGGCGATCTACGAGCTGCACGTGCGCGACTTTTCCATCAACGACGACAGCGTGCCCGCCGCCCACCGCGGCAAGTACCTCGCGTTTACCGACGGCGATGCGCGCGGCATGCGTCACCTGCGTGCCCTGCAGCGCGCCGGCCTGACCGACGTGCACCTGCTGCCGGTGTTCGACTTCGGCAGCGTGCCCGAACTGGGTTGCGTGACGCCCCACCCCGCCGGCGCGCCGGACGGCGAGAGCCAGCAGGCCGCAGTCCAGGCGGTCAAGGAGCGCGACTGCTTCAACTGGGGCTACGATCCGGTCCTGTACAACAGCCCCGAAGGAAGCTATTCCACCGACCCGCGCGACGGCGCCAAGCGCATCCTGGAGCTGCGCGCCGCGGTACTGGCCCTGCACCGGGCCGGCCTGCGGGTCGGCATGGACGTGGTCTACAACCACACCTTCCGCGCCGGCCAGCGCGAAGGCGCGGTACTCGACCGCGTGGTGCCCGGCTACTACCACCGCCTCGATGCGCAAGGCGGGATCGAGCAATCGACCTGCTGCGACAACACCGCCACCGAGAACCTGATGATGGCCAAGCTCATGACCGATTCGGTCGCGCTGTGGGCCACGCAATACCGCATCGATTCGTTCCGCTTCGACCTCATGGGACACCAGCCGCGCGCCGTGATGGAAGCGTTGCGGCGCGAGGCGGAGCGCGCGGCCGGACGGCCGGTGCAGATGATCGGGGAAGGCTGGAATTTCGGCGAAGTCGCCGATGGCAAGCGTTTCGTGCAGGCCTCGCAGTTGTCGCTCAACGGCAGCGGCATCGGCACCTTCAGCGACCGCGCGCGCGACGCCGTGCGCGGCGGCGGCGCGGCCGACAGCGGCCTGGCCATGTTCAACCGCCACGGCTACCTGAACGGCATCGCCGACCGCGCCGACAAGGCGCGCACGGCCGATCTGGTGCGCCTGGGCCTGGCCGGCTCGGTGCGCACTTACCGCCTGCAGACCTTCGACGGCGCCGTCCGGGCGCTGGCGGATATCGACTATGCCGGCCAGCCGGCCGGCTACGCGAGCGAGCCGGGCGAGGCGGTCAACTACGTCGAGAACCACGACAACCAGACCCTGTTCGACATCAATGTGCTCAAGCTCCCGCCCGCGACCACCAGCGCGGAACGGGCGCGCGTGCAGATGCTGGGCGCCGCGATCAACATGTTCAGCCAGGGCGTGGCCTACTTCCACGCGGGGATCGACACGCTGCGCTCCAAGTCCCTGGACCGCAACAGCTTCAATTCGGGCGACTGGTTCAACCGGATCGACTGGAGCTACCAGGACAACTACTTCGGCTCCGGCCTGCCGCAGCGCGACGACAACGGCGCGGATTGGCCGCTCCTCAAGCCGCTGCTGGCCGACCGCGGCATCAAGCCGCACCCGGTGGACATCGCGTTCGCGCGCGACGTGTTCCGCGACCTGCTCGCGGTCCGCGCCAGCAGCAGCCTGTTCCGCATGAGCAGCAGCGCCGATATCGCGCAGCGTCTGCGCTTCTACAACACGGGACCGCAGCAGGAGCCGGGCCTGATCGCCGCGGCGCTGGATGGCCGCGGCTATCCCGGCGCGCGCTTCGCGCTGATCGCCTACTTCATCAACGTCGATCCGGACGCGCACACGCTGGCGATTCCGGAACTCGCGGCACGCAAGTGGCGGCTCCATCCAGCCCTGCAGGCGGATGCGCGGGTGCGCGAGGCGCAGCAGGCCGGCGGCAGCTTCACCATTCCGGCGCGCACGGCCGTCGTCTTCGTGGCCGACTAGTGGGTGTCGGGGTGGGCCCCGCGCAGGAGCCCGTGCTATTTCGGTCTAAAGCGCACGAACGCAATCTAATCCGATCCAAAAACAACGCCGGCCGGTCTAAAAGCGTCGCTGTTTTGGGGCCGCACGTCTAATCCGGTCGATCAATTCGCCACCTGGGACTAAAACGTGCGCTTCCTCGGCCCGGCAGTATGCGGAATTAGAGCGGTCTATGGGCAGTCTAAATCGTTCGCAGGCACCGGCTAAACCGGACGCGAACCGCATGCATGCCGTACTAAGACGGGCTAAGGAAATCGCCCCGCACTCGCAATCGGTCTAAGCGCAGTTGCCGGCAACTGCGCATTAGCTTTCATTAGCCCGATTGACGCCGTTTTAGCACCATTTAGCCGCGTTGCCCGCAGCAAACCCGCCGCCACGGAGCACCCGGATCACACGTCGAAGTGCGAAATGAGGAGTTTGCGCTTGTCGGTATCCTGCAGCTGGAGCTGTTCGCGGCCCAGCGAGACGCCGACCGCCATGATGTCGATCAGCAGAAGTTGCAGCACGCGCGAGATCATCGACAGGAAGCTGGTGCTGTCCTCGACGTGGTCGACCGACAGGCACACCGAGGCCTTCTTCGCCAGCGGGGATTTGCTGTTGGTGATGGCAATGACGTCCGCGCCCGCCGCGCGCGCGGCATCGACCGCCCCGAGCAGGTCGGGCAGCTGGCCGGAAGTGGAAATGGCGATCACCACGTCGCCCGGATGCAGCAGGTCCGCCGCCATCTTGAACAGGTGCGAGTCGCCGTAGGACGAGGTCGGAATGCGGAAGCGGAAGAACTTGTGCTGCCCGTCCAGCGCCACCACGCGGGAATTGCCCATCGCGTAGAACTCCACGCGGTTCGCCTTGCGCAGCAGTTCGATGGCACGGTCGATCGCGACCACGTCCAGCTGGTCGCGGAATTTCAGGATGGCCGATACCGTGTTGTCGATCACCTTGGCCGACAGGTCGTGCGTGCTGTCCGAACTGCGCACCTGGCTGTGGCGCACGGGGATGGAGCCGGTCAGGCTGCTCGCGAACTTCAGCTTGAATTCGGCCAGCCCCGTGAAACCGAGGGAACGGCAGAAACGGATCACGGTCGGCTGGCTGACGTCGGCCAGGCGCGCGATTTCGGCGATCGGCTCGTTCAGCACCTTGCGCGGGTGTTCCAGCACCAGGGCGGCCACGCGCTGCTCGGCCGGCGACAGCTCGCGCTGGAGCTGGCGCACCCGGTCCATCAGGGTGTTCGCGCCCGTGCGCCCGCGCAGGTGCTCGGACAGGATCGAGCCGACGCCGATGAAGGCCGGATAGGGATGCGTGATGACGAAGGTCGGGATCTGCGCCACGTAGTCGTGGAAGCGGCCCTTGGCCTCGAAGCGCTCGCGGAACGGCGACTTGGCGAACCATTCGCCCATGCGCGGCACGATGCCGGCGCCGATGTAGATGCCGCCCACCGCGCCGAGCGTCACGGCCAGGTTGGCAGCGGCGCTGCCGAGCATCGCGCAGAAGCAGGACAGCACTTCAACGCACAGCGGATCGTTGTCGCGCAGCGCACCCTCGACGATCTCCTGCGCGGTGCGGGTCGGCAGCTTCTTGCCGGCCCGCTCGGCCAGCGCGTCGAAGATGATCTCCATGCCGGGACCGGAGACGATACGCTCGGTGGACACGTGCGGCCAGCGTTTCCACGCATGCTGCAGGATGTAGC
>DASRUW010000324.1:0-3586 GCA_035655255.1 Telluria sp.
GGCGCCGCCCAGGTGCAGACTGGATACGCCGAAGCGCTCCGCCAGCAGGGGCGCGAGAAACTGCAGCGCAAGCTGCGCCAGGATCAGGCCCACCAGGGCCGAGATCAGGGCAATCACCCCTGCTTCGATGACGATTTCCGCCTGCAGGTCGCGCGGCCGCGCGCCGAGCGCCTTGCGCAGGCCGATCTCCGAGGTACGCTGGCGGATTGCGACCAGCATCACACCCAGCACCACCAGGCCCGAAATCACGAACGCGGTCGCACCGATCAGCGGCACGAAGATCGTGAAGATGCGGAAGGAACGCGCCACCAGATCCTGCATCAGCAGCGGCGTGGTAACGGTGAAGTCATCCTCCTGGCCGGCGCCGATCTGGTGCCGGGTGCGCATCAGGGTCTCGATCCGCTTGCCGATGTCCGCCACGCGGGTGCGGTCGGCCACGGTGAAGGTCACGCCGGTGATGTTCTCGGTGTGAAGCATCTGCTCCATCAGCGTCGTGTAAGGCAGCTGCACCATGTCGTCCTGGTCGCCGCCATGCGGATCGACGCCGGCGGCATCCAGCACGCCTTTGACGGTGAAGGCGACGTTATCCAGATAGAGCTGGGCCCCGATCGGCGATTCGTTCCCGAACAGCTTGCGCGCCGTGGTACTCCCGACCAGGACCACATGGGCGCGGGTGGCAATGTCTTCGGCGCTGAGGAACTCGCCCTGGGCCACGCCGCGGCGGCGCACCTCCTGGGCCGCGTCGGACAGACCGGTCACGGGCACCACGGCGTTCTGGCCGCCGTGCTTGAGATCGCGCGCGCCACCCTGCACGATAGGATCCCAGGAGACGATCTCCGGAACGGCGGCGCGGACCGCCTCCACATCGGACAGGCGCAGGCGGTTGGCCGTGCCGCCCCCTCCCATCAAGCCGCCGCCCGACACCAGCCAGACCGAATCGGCCGGATATGCGCGGTTGATGAAGGTGTCGAACGCGCCGCGGAAGCCGTCACCCGCCACCTGCACCAACACGGTGGCGAGCACGCTGATGACGATGCCGACACCCATCATGCAGGTCTTGACCTTGTTCCGCCCCAGGCGGGTCAGCGTCATGTCGGCCAGCAGGGAGTAATTCACGCCGCGCGCTCCTCTTGCTTGAGAACCTTCTCGTCAGATTCGATGGCGCCATCGCGAATGCGGATGATGCGTTGCGCCTGGCGCGCCACTTCCAGGTCGTGCGTGATCAGCACGATGGTGGTGCCGCGCGCGTGCTGGGCGTGGAACAGGTCCATGATTTCCCTGGTCGCGACGGAGTCGAGGTTCCCGGTCGGCTCGTCGCCGAAGATGATCGACGGCTCGTTGGCGATGGCGCGGGCGATGGCGACCCGCTGCTGCTGACCGCCGGAGAGTTCGTTCGTCATGTGGTGCATGCGCTCCGCCAGGCCCACCGCGGCCAGCGCCGCTTGGGCGCGCGCCTTGAAGTCCTTGCGGTCGGCGTACAGCAAAGGCAGCTGGACGTTCTCGATGGCGGTCGTGCGCGGCAGTAGGTGGTAGGCCTGGAACACGAAGCCGATGACGCGGTTGCGCAGGCGCGCCAGCTCGTCTTCGCTGGCTCCTTCCAGCAATTGGCCGTTCAGCACATACTGGCCGCTGTCCGGACGGTCCAGGAGTCCCATCACGCTCATGAGGGTGCTCTTGCCCGAGCCCGACGGCCCCAGGATCGCCACGAACTCGCCTTGCGCCACGCTGAGGGAGACATTGTCGATCGCCCGCACCGGCGGTGCGCCGGGCTTGCTGAAGGTCTTGGACAAGTTGCGTAGTTCGATCATTGGGCCTGCTCCTTGTTCGCCGTCTTCCACAATTGGGCGTCGGCCAGCACGGCGTCGGACTCCTTGAGGGCGTTCGTGATCTCGATGCGCTGCGTGGTGCGCATGCCGGTGCCCACGGCGCGCTTGCTCCACGTGCCGCCTTCGCGCACCAGCACGTATGACTGTTTTCCTTCCGTGAGGACGGCCGCGCGCGGCAGGCTCAGGGCATGCTCCTTCGCGGCCAGCACAAAGTTCACGTGCGCGGTCATGTCGGGCCGGACCAGGAAATCGGGTTTGTCAGTGATGTCGACGATGACGACGTAGTTCACGACGTTGTTGATCAGCTGCGGCTTCGGATAAATGGCACGCACGACGCCGCTCAGCTCCTTGCCAGGGAAGGCGTCGAGGCGAAAGGTGACCGGTTGGCCGGCGTGGACCCGGCCGATATCCGTCTCGTCCACGTAGGACTGAATCTCGAGGCGGGACAGGTCGACGATGGTGACGAAAGTCGGCGCCGCGAAGCTCGCGGCCACCGTTTCGCCCTGGTAGGTGGACACCGACGCGACCGAGCCGGAGATCGGCGCCGTGATGCGCACGAAGGCGAGCTGGATTCTTGCGTCGGCCAGCCGGGCCCGCGCCTGCTCGATGTTCGCCACCCGCACGGCGACGTTGCGGCGGCTGTTCTCCAGCTGGATGCGCGCGATGTTCGGCCCCAGTTGTTCGAAGCGGGTCAGTTCCGCTTGGGCATAGCGATGTTCCGCAATGGCGGCCTCCAGTTCGGCCTCCTGGGTCTTGACGCGGGCGCGCAGCGCGGAATCGTCCAGCTCCGCCAGCAGCTGGCCCTTCTCGACGTGATCGCCGACGTTCACGTACAGGCGCGATACCACACCGGAGATCTGCGAACCCACCTTGACCTCGGCACCGACCTTGGACTTGACGGTGCCGGTGGCGACCGTCGATTCGGCCAGGTTGGCGCGGCTTGCCTGGACCACGGGCCACTGCGGCTGGCCGGTCTTGGTGGAGGCCTGGGAACCCGACATCAGGTTCAGGCCGAACAGCACCGCAACCAGCGTACCAACGAGGAATATCAGCTTGCGCATGTCTCTAGTCTTGCGAATGGTTGATCATGGATTCAGCTGCGCGCCAGGCTTGGGCGCAGCAGGCGCGCGAACGCGGCAAGACCGGCGAGGGCGAGCAAGCCGCCCAGCAGATACGGCGCTCCGGGGAAGTACGTGGCCGAACCTTCGGCCGCAAATGCCTCGAACACGCTGGTCATCAACAGCGGCGTACCCACAGCGGCCAGGTTGGCGACACTCGCCGCCAGTCCCTGCGCCTCCCCCTGCATGTTGGCCGGGACGGCCTTGGAAAGCATGCTGCTCAGGGACGATGCGCCGATCGAGGCGAAGGCATACGGCAGGATCAAGGCGTACAACATCCAGTCGGCGCTGGCGAGCGCGATGGCGATGAACGTCGCTGCCACCATCAGGAAGCCCAGCGCCGCGGTGCGCTCCTCGCCGATCCGCGCCACGACCGGCCCGAGAATCGCGCCCTGCACCGCCGCCACCGCCAATCCTGCAAAGGCGAGCGACCAGCCGATTTGCGCGGGCTGCCAGTGGAAGCGCGCTGTCGTAAAGAACGGCCATACGGCATGGCTGGTGAGATACGCGACCTGGAACAGCAGCATGGATGCGAGCAGCCCCGCCACCGGGCCGGTTCCGCGCAAACGCATGAACGAGGCAAACGGTCCGAGACCGCGCCACGAAAATGGCCGCCGCAGCGCTGGCGGCAGCGACTCCGGC
>DASRUW010000325.1:0-7895 GCA_035655255.1 Telluria sp.
GCTATTACGAAGCCAACGGCGCCGTGCACAAGGCGCTGTCGGTTTTCAAGAAGCGCGGCAGCGAGCACGAAACCACCTTGCGCGCGTTCGCCATCAGCCAGCAAGGCATCGTGGTCGGGCCCGTGCTGAAGGGCTTCCGTGGGATTCTCACCGGCGTTCCGGTCCAGGTGGAGGGCGCCAGGGACGACACCCAGCATGAATGACTTCGAGCAGCGCATTGTCGTCTTTGCCCCGGTGGGCAAGGATGCGCGCCTGATCAGGGAGGTGTTAAGCCGGGCCCACCTCCAGTGCCATGTCTGCGCGGCGCAAGGCGAAATCGTGCCGGAGCTCGGCCAGGGCGCGGCCGCCCTGTTCGTGATCGAAGAGGCATTCAACGCCTCGTTCCTGCGCGAGCTCACGAGCTTTCTTGCCAGCCAGCCGGCGTGGTCGGACCTGCCGGTCATCGTCTTGAGTAAGGAAGGGCTGGATTCGCCCGGCATCCGCAAGATCTTCGAACAGGTGGGCAATGTCACCTTGCTGGAGCGGCCCGTGCGCAGCGCCACCTTGCTCAGTGCGGCGCTGTCGGCCGGGCGTGCGCGCCGGCGCCAGTACGAGATGCGCGATGTGGACCGCCGCAAGGACGAATTCCTGGCCATCCTCGGCCACGAACTGCGCAATCCGCTGGCGCCGATCCGCAGCGCCATGGATGTGCTGAACCGCATGCCGAACAGCGACGCCCGGGTGCGCAACGTCACCCAGGTGGTCGAGCGCCAGGTCAAGCACCTGACGCGCCTGGTCGACGACCTGCTCGATGTGGCCCGCATCACCAACGACAAGGTGGCCCTGCAATGGGAACGGGTCAGCGTCGCGAACGTGGTGCAGCATGCGGTCGAGATCTGCCGCCAGCAGATCGACGCCGGCGGCCACACGCTGGAAGTGCATCAGCCGGAGGGCACGGTTCTCCTGTTGGGCGACCATGCGCGGCTGGTCCAGAGTCTTGCCAATGTCCTGGGCAACGCGGTGAAGTTCTCGCCGCCGCGTTCGACCATCGAGTTGCACGCAGTCGTCGAAGGCAGCGACATTGTCTTCGCGGTGCGCGATTATGGCGTCGGCCTGGACGCCGACACCCTGTCGCGCATCTTCGAACTGTTCGTGCAGGGATCGGCCGGGCGCGCGCATGCGCTGGGCGGATTGGGAATTGGCCTGAGCCTCGCGCAGCGCTTCACGCGCATGCACGGCGGGACCTTGCGCGCCTTCAGCGAGGGGCCCGGCAAGGGCAGCCAGTTTGTCCTGCGCATGCCCATTGTGGCGGACGAGCGGCGCAGCCATGCGCGCCAGGAACAGGATGCGGCCAAGGACACCGCGGCCGACGCGATCCGCGTCATGGTCGTCGACGACAACGAAGACGGCGCCGAGATGCTGCAGGCAATGCTGGAAATGGACGGCTACCAGGTCGGCAAGGCGCGCGACGGGCGGAGCGCGATCGAGCTGGCCGGGCGCCTGCGGCCGCAGGCGATCCTGATGGACATCGGACTGCCCGACATGCCAGGCCATGAGGCGGCGCGCCGCATCCGCGAAGGCTCCGGGGAGGACATCGTGTTTATCGCGATGACCGGCTGGGGCCACGACGAGGCGCGCCAGCGCGCCGCCGAGGCGGGCATGCAGCACTACCTGGTCAAGCCGGTGGACCTGACCGTGCTGCGCAGCTACCTGGCCGAAATCCGCGAGAGCCTTCCGCTGAAATAGATGGGGTGCGAATCAACTGGAAGTTGCGGTAGATCCACACCATTAAATTTTGGTCGAAAAGGAGACAATTCGATACATTGTGCGGTCCGCTGAGGACTATAATTGACGGCTTTTTAATGGCCTGATTGAACAATCGGAAGCATTGTTGTTTGTTCAATTTGCCGCGCACGAGGACGGATCGAGCAATGCACAGCACATTGGGCGTACTGGGCGGGATGGGACCGCTGGCAACCGCGGACTTCTACCGCAAGATCGTCGAGGAGACCGACGCGCACTGCGACCAGGAGCACATTCCGGTGCTTGTCTATTCGCTGCCCGATATCCCGTGCCGTTCGACCGCCATCATGGACCGGGGCCGCTCGCCGCTGCCGCGCATGATCGAGGGCCTGCGCAAGCTGGAGCAGGCCAAGGTCGAAGCCATCGCCATCCCGTGCAATACCGCCCACTACTGGTACCGCGACCTGTGCAAGGCGACCTCGCTGCCGATCCTGCACATCGTCGACGCGGTGGCGGTCGAACTGCAGCGCATGTCCTACCAGCCGCGCCATCTGGGCCTGCTGGCGACCGAGTCGACGCTCGCCGCGCGCATCTACCACGACCGCCTGGCGGGACATGGCTACAGCTTCACGGTGAACGCGCCGGACGACCGCGAAAAGCTGGTCGTGCGCGCCATCAACCTGGTCAAGCAGGGACGGCCGCAGGAAGGCGGCCATCTGCTGGAGCTGGCCGTGCGCAAGCTGCTGGACCGCGGCGTCGAAGCGCCGATCCTGGCCTGCACCGAGCTGCCGGTGGCGTTGGAGTCGATCGGTTCGTCCCTGCTGTCGTGCTGCGTGGACGCCAGCCGCGCCCTGGCCAAGGCGGCGGTGGCCTGGTCCACCGAGCGCGCCGGCATGCCGGCCATGACCCGCGCGGTACTGGCGCCGTCCCGGCTGGCGCCTGCGCAATCAAGCTAAGCGCAGTGGGTTCGGGATCTATACTACCCTTACCCAGAACACCTCTCGCAGCCGACTTTAGCGATGAAATACGCCAAACTTGCTGCCCCCGAAGCGAGGCATTTGCTGCCGCGCGCACGCCTGACCGCCCAGCTGGACCAGCTGCTGGCGCAGCACCGCGCCGTCTGGATCGCCGGCCCGCCCGGCGCGGGCAAGACGGCGCTCGCTTCGTCGTATCTCGCCCAACGGGCGCAGCCCGCCATCTGGTGCCGGCTCGATAGCGGGGATCTCGATCCCGCGACCCTCTGTTTTCATCTGAGCGAGGCCGGTCCCGCCGCTGCGCGACCGGAAGCCGGTTCCGCGCGCACGCTGGATGCGGCCTTCCTGCGCGGCTGGTATTCCGCGCTGCCGCAAGGGACGGTGATCGCTCTCGACGACGTGCACGAGCTGACCGCCCACGGCGGCAGCGAGCTGGCGCGCCGCCTGGTGGCCGAATTGCCGGAGCATGTCTCGCTGTTGCTCCTGAGCCGCGCCGAACCGCCGCCCGCGCTGGCCAAGCTGCAGGTCGGACGCCAGCTTGGCTTGCTGGGATGGGAAGCGCTGCGCGTGACGCCGGACGAGGCGCGCGCGCTGCACGGCGCGGCCGCCGGCCTGGCCGAGGGCTGGGCAGCTTCGGCCGCCTGGGCCGAACTGCCGCGCGACGCCGCCCGCGAACGGGCCTATGCCTATCTCGAAGCGGAAGTGTTTGCCGAACTCGATCCGGGCGACCGCGATCTGCTGATGCGCCTGGCGCTGCTTCCACCCGTGCCCGCCGCGCAGCTGCGCGCCCTGGTCGGGCCGGACGGCGCCGAGCGTTTCGATAGCCTGTGCGAGCGCGTGCTGTTCCTGGGGCGCCCAGCCGCGCATGGCGGCAGGACGCAGTTGTTCGGCCTGTTCCGCAGCTTCCTTGCGGCGCGTGCCGCGGACCGCTGGAGTCCCTCCGACCTGTCGGCCTGGTGGCGCCGCGCCGGCGACGCGCTGGCGGCCGCCGACGTCTTCGAAGAGGCCTGCGCGCTGTACCGCCAAGCCGAAGCCTTCGACGCGCTGGCGGCGCTGCTGCTCGCCCAGGCGGAACGCATGGTCACCGGCGGGCGCGGGCGCGTCTGGCGCGAGCGGGTGGGCGGGCTGCCGCCGGAGTTGGCGGCCGATCCCGGAATCATCCGCTGGCTGGGCGTATCGCTGCTCGTGTCCGAGCCGCTCAAGGCGCGCTCCCATCTCGTGCAAGCGGCCGTCGCCTTCCTGCAGTCCGGCCACGCTGACGACGCCTTGCGCGCCGCCGCCGGCATCGTCGACAGCTTCGATCTGTGCTGGGGCCCGGCCCAGCAGCTGGCCCCCTGGCGCGAATGGCTGCAGGACGCCCTGTTCGCGCCGGAAGCCGAGGCCATGCCGCCCGCGCTGCGCGTGCTGGTGGGATCGCGCCTCGTTCTGGCCATGCTCCTGGCGACGCCGTCCGAACCCGAGCTGCCGGCCATCGCCGCCGCCACCGCGCGCCTGCTGCCGTTGGCGGAGGCCGGCGTGGACAAGCTGGAGGCCGGCGCCATCCTGCTGCGCTATTTTGCCGGCGCGGCCGATCCCGATCCGGCGCTGGCGCTGCTGCGCGCCATCGGCCCGCTCGGCCACGATGCCGGTCTTCCCGCCATTGCCCGCGTGCGCTGGCTGTGCCAGGTCGTCCGCTGGCACGGCGCGCGCGGCGAAATGGCCGATGGCGAAGCCGCCCTGGCGCAGCTGGCGCAGATCGTCGCGTCCCATCGTTTGAATCCGCTCTGGTCCCAGCTGCCTGCCGCCAGTCTGCGGCTGGGTGCGCGTGACCTCGACGGCACGCGCGCGCTGCTGGACCGGGCCCGCGAAGGCCTGCCGTCCCTGGCTGGATCCGCGTGGTTGGAATGGCGCACGCTCGACGCGCATGCGCATGCCCTGTCCGGCGACCTCGCGCAGGCCACCACCAGCGCCCAGCAATGCCTGGCGCAGGCGCGCGAATCGGGCCTTGCGGGCGTCGGCCTCGAACGGGTCGAGGCCCTGCTCGGCGCGCTCCTGGCCCATGCCGGCCAGGCCGCGGCGGCGGACCAGTGGTTCGCCAGCGCGGAATCGCACGCCCACGGCCATGCCCGCGCGCTGGTGCGCGAAAGCCGCCTGTTCGCGGATGCCGTCAATGCCTTCACCCAGCACGACAACGAAGGCGGCTGCACCTTGCTGGCGCGGGCGCTCGGGCAGCACCGCGCGCGCCAGGGACACACGCTGTTCGACTGCCTGCCGCCGTTTGCGAGCCGCATCGCCGGGCTGGCGCTGACGCACGGCGTGGACGGCGACTACGTGCGTGCAATGGCGCTGCGCCAGGGCCTGCGTGCGCCCGATCCCCTGACGCCGAACTGGCCCTGGCCTGTCTGCGTGCGCACCCTGGGCCGGTTCACGGTCAGCCTGTACGGCGAAGCGGTCGCCACCAGCGGCCGTGCCCAGCAACGTCCGCTTGACCTGCTGCGCGCGCTGGCGGCGGAGCCGGAAGCGAGCCGCCACCAGCGCGCGCTGTACACGCTGCTCTGGCCCGAGGGCGAGGATCCCAAGTCGGCCCTGACCATCACGGTGCACCGCCTGCGCAAGCTGCTGGGCGGGGACGACCGCGTGGTGGTCACGGCCGGTGAGACGCGCCTGGATAATGCCTTGGTCTGGACCGACGTGGCCCAGCTGGCCGCATTATGCGACCGCGCCGGCCAGATGACCGAGTCCACGCCGGCGGCCGAGTTGAAGCAGGCCGCAGCGCATCTGCTTGACCTGTACCGCGGGCCGTTCTGCGACGGCTACGAGGAATCGTGGGTGGTGGCCGCGGCGCTGCGTTGGAAGACCCGCTTCGTCGGCGCCGCCACCGCGCTGGGACAGCTGCTGGAGCGCGCCGCGCTGTGGAACGATGCCGCCGCCCTGTACCAGCGCGCGCTCGACGCCGAGCCGCTGGCCGAACAGCTTTACCGCGGCGTGATGCGCTGCGCCAGCGCCATGGACGACACCGGCGCCGCGCTCAGCACCTACCGCCGCTGCAAGGACATGCTCTCGATCGTGGGCGGCCAGCCGCCCTCGAACGAGACGCTCAAGCTGGCCAGCCAGCTTGGCTTTCGTGTCGACTAGACTTCCGCGGTTCGGACTTCCAACACCTCCTGCAGGATGGCCGCCACTTCATCGGCGCGGTCGCCCACGAAGTAATGGTGGCCGTCCTCGATGGTGCGCAGGAGGACGGTGTCCGCGATCCCATGCCAGCGCCGGTACTGGTTCGCGTAGTCCGGCGTGAGCTGGTCGGCGCTGCCGAAGATCGCGCAGATCGGGGTCCCTACCTTCCAGTCCCCGCGCGCCAGTTCGTACATGGCGGCCATGCGCGAGTCCTTCTTGAAGTTCCCGATCATGAAGTGCAGCATCTCGTCGTCGACCGCGTCGGCGCTGCCGCCCCAGGACTGGATCAGGCGATGGATTTGCGTGTCGCTCATCGTGGCCCAGAAGTCCTGTTCGAGGAACTCCTTTTCGTCGCTGGTGGCAGGGAATGCGCCGGCCACGCAGAGAACGCGCACCTCGCGCCCGGCCAGTTCCAGGCGCCGTGTGATCTCCAGCGCGAGATTGCTGCCCACGCAGTGGCCATACAGAGCGAGCGGACCGGAAACCGTGGCGAGCAGCTCCTGCACGCACGCTTCGGCGATCGCCTCGATGGTCGGCAGCTCGTCGGATGCGGTGCCGACTTCGTTTCCTGGCAGGGCGACCGCGAACACGGAGACGTCTTCCGTCATGCGGCCCAGCGCATCGGCCAGCGGCTGGTACACCAGCGCGGCCGCGCCGGCATACGGACAGCAGACGAGGGTGAGCGCATCGGCATGCCGGCTGCGCAGCAGCGGCTGCAGCAGCCCCTCTTGTGCCCGCGCTCCGGCGTCGATCAGCGCGGCCAGCGCTTCGATGGTCGGGGCCCGGTAGAAGTCCAGCAGGCTGACGGATACCCCTTCGAATCTGCTGTTCACCTGGAACATCAGGCGTGCGGCCTGCAGCGAGTGGCCGCCGCTGGCGAAGAAGTCGTCGTGCACACCCGCGCGCCCGGTGCGCAGGACATCCTTCCAGACTGAGGCCACCATCTCTTCGGTCGCCGTGCGCGGCGCGACGTGGACGGCTGCGGTGCCCTCGGCCTGTCCCGGCTCCGGCAGCAGCTTGCGTTCCAGCTTGCCGTTGGGGCTGAGCGGGAAGGTGTCCATGCACACGATCGCGGCCGGCACCATGTAGTCGGGGAGGTGCTCCGCCAGCTGCGTGCGCAGCGCCTGGGGCGCCAGCCCGGCGCCGGTCACGTAGGCGACCAGGCGTTTGTCGCCTTCTGCGTCGGCCCGCGCCAGCACCACTGCCTGGCGCACGCCGGGCAGCCCTTCGAGTCGGGCTTCGATCTCGCCCAATTCGATACGGAAGCCCCGGATCTTCACCTGGAAGTCGTTGCGGCCAAGGTATTCGATGGCGCCATCTGGCAGCCAGCGTCCCAGGTCGCCGGTCTTGTACAGGCGTCCGCCTGAGTTGAAGGGATCGGCCACGAACCGTTCCTCCGTCAGTTCGGGCCGGTGCAGGTAGCCGCGCGCGACGCCGATGCCGCCGATGTGGATCTCGCCCACGGCGCCGACCGGCAGCGGCTGCATGGCCGCGTCCAGGATGTGGATGCGGATGTTTGCGATCGGCCGCCCGATCGGTACCTTGCCGGGGTGGAGGCGCCCGTCGCACTGCCAGGCCGTGACGTCGACCGCGGCTTCGGTCGGTCCGTACAGGTTATGTAGTTCGGTCGTCGGGAGCAGGTGGCCGAAACGTTCCTGCAGGGCGAACGGCAAAGCCTCGCCGCTGCACAGCACGCGCCGCAGCGCGGGGAAGGCCGGTGCGCCGGCCGCCTGTTCGAGGAAGATGGCCAGCATCGACGGCACGAAGTGCAGCATCGTCACGCCGGCCTGCCGCATGATCCGGGCCAGGTAGTCCGGATCGCGGTGGCCGTCGGGACGGGCTACCACCAGCTGCGCGCCGGCCAGCAGCGGCAGGAAGAACTCCCACACCGAGACGTCGAAGCTGAACGGTGTCTTCTGCAGCACCCGGTCCGCCTCCGTGACGGCGTAGGCATCGCGCGCCCACAGCAGGCGGTTCACGACGCCGTCGTGCTGGTTCATCACACCCTTGGGACGCCCGGTGGAGCCGGACGTGTAGATGACATAG
>DASRUW010000326.1:0-5087 GCA_035655255.1 Telluria sp.
CTGGTGCCAGCGCGCCCTGGCCGGCAGCTACGCCATCGCGGACGGCCAGCGCATCCCGGCCCGCGTTTCCATCTGCACCTGAGGACCATCATGCAAGGACTCTATCTCGTCACCCCCGAATGGGACGACACCGCCCGCCTCCTGGCCTGCACCGAGGACGCGCTGCACGCCGGCGCGGCCTTGGTCCAGTACCGCCACAAGAGCGCCTCGCGCGAGCAGCGCCTGGAACAGGGCGCCGCATTGCTGGCGCTATGCCGCCGCTACCGGCGCCCCCTGGTGATCAACGACCATGTGGCACTGGCCATGACGCTCGACGCGGACGGCGTGCACGTCGGCGGTACCGACGTGACGGTGCAAGAGGCGCGGCGCGCGCTCGGCCCCGGCAAGATCGTAGGCGCGTCATGCTACGGCGACCTGCAGCGCGCGCGCGACGCCGCGGGCATGGGCGCCAGCTACGTGGCTTTCGGCGGCTTCTACCCCTCGCTGGTCAAGAAGTACGATTTCCGCACCGATCCCGACATCGTGCGGGTGGCGAAGGCGGAGCTGAGCGTGCCGGTGGTGGTCATCGGCGGCATGACGCCGGAGCGGGCGGCGCCGCTGGTCGAACGCGGGGCCGACATGGTCGCCGCCATCTCCGCCGTGTTTACGGCTCCGGACGTGCGCGCGGCCGCGGCGCAGTTCGACCGTCTGTTTGCCGTCACGGCCAGGTAGCAGGGGAGGGAGGCGCGCCGTATAATGTCTGCATGAGCGCCCCCACCCCCGCCAAACGCCAGGTCCTGATCGTCGACGACGACGAAATCCTGCTCGCCTTCCTCGGCGAGGTATTGCGCCACGCCGGCTACGACGCCGTGCTGGCCACGTCGGCGGAGGAGGCGCTCGAACAGATCGCCATCCGCGAGCCGGACATCGCCCTGTTGGACATCACGATGCCCGGCATGTCCGGCCTGGAGCTGGCCGGCCAGCTGCACAGCAAGACCAACGTGCCCTTCATGTTCCTGTCCGGCAGCCCGGACGTGGAATCGAGCAAGCAGGCCGCCGCCCATGGGGCGGTGGGCTTCATCGTCAAACCGGTGGATGCGGAGCGCCTCATGCCCGCGTTCGAGGCCGCCCTCGCGCGCGCCGACGAGATCCGCCAGCTGCGCCGCACCGAGCTGAATCTGAACGCGGCACTGGCCGCGGGCCGCGAGACCAGCCTGGCCGTCGGCCTCCTCATGTGCAAGTTCAAGACCGACCGCAACACCGCCTTCGAGGTGCTGCGCGACCATGCGCGTTCGTCGCGCCGCAAGATCAACGAGGTGGCGGACCAGCTGCTCGAGGCCGAGGAAATGCTCAATAGCCTGCACGGCGCCTTCAACGCCCGCCTCAAGACTGGCAAGTAGTCAAGCCCGCCGCACCGCACGTATGGCCGCGGCCAGTTCGCGCACCTTCTCGTCCACGCGGTCCTCCGCCACCTGGGCGTAGCCGAGCAGCAGGCCGTTCCAGCCGTGTGCGCGCAAGCCGCTCGCGTGGGTGCTGATCGCCTGCGTCGCGATGCCGCGCCCGGAGGCCGCCGCCTGCACCGCGACGTCGGACAAGTCCGGGTCCCTAAGCCGCAGCGCCAGGTGCATGCCGGTGCTGGCGCCTTCCACCACCGATTCGTCCCCGAGCCGGCGCCCCAGCGCATCGAGCAGGGCGTCGCGCCGCTGCCGGTACAGGCGGCGCATGCGACGCAGGTGCTGGGTGAACTGGCCGCTCGCAATGAAGTCCGCCAGCGCGCGCTGGTCGGCCGGCCGGCCGTGGCCGGGCAGGCGCGCGACAGCCATGCGCAGCGGCTCCACCAGCGAAGGCGGAACGACCATGTACGCCGTACGCAGGGCCGGAAACAGCGTCTTGCTGAAGGTGCCGAGATAGATCACGGGGGCGTCGTCCACCAGACCCTGCATGGCGGCCAGCGGCGGACCGTCGTGGCGGAATTCGCTGTCATAGTCGTCCTCGATGACGAGGGCGCCGGCGCGCTGGGCATGGGCCAGCAGGTCCAGCCGGCGCGCCATGCTCAGGACACCGCCGGTCGGGTACTGGTGCGAGGGCGTGGTGTAGATCAGGCGCGGCGGCGCGCGCCGCCAGTCCTGGGCCGACGGGGCGATGCCGTCGCCGTCGACCGCGATGCCGACCGTGCGCAGCTGGGCCGCGCGGAAGGCCGCCAGCGCGCCCGCATATCCGGGAGATTCGATCCAGGCCGTGGCGCCGGCATCGGCGAAGCAGCGCGCGCACAAGTCCAGGCTGGCCTGGGTGCTGGGCGTGACGAATACCTGCTCCGCGTCGCAGCGCACGCCGCGCGCGGACGACAGATAGTCCGCCACGGCCGCCCGCAGTTCCGGCTCGCCGGCGGGTGCGCCGTAATCGAGGTCGAACGGGGCGAGCGAGCGCCACGCGCGTTCCAGCGAGCGGCGCCAGGCCGCGAACGGAAAAACGTCCAGGGCCGGCACGCCGGAGGCGAAGGCGTCCGAAGTACTGCTGGGCAGGGGCAGCGCGCGCAGGCCCTGGGCCCGTCCGGATAGCGCGTAGCGCGGCGCGGCGGGCGCGGGCCGCCGCGGCGAGGCCGGCGCCAGCGGTGCGACGACGGTGCCGCGCCGGTTGGTGGCCAGCAGCCCCTCCGCAGCCAGCTGCTCGTAGGCGTACAGCACGGTGTTGCGGGCGATGCCCAATTCGCGCGCCAGTTCGCGGCTGGCATGCAGGCGCGTGCCGGTCGCCAGCCGGCCGTCCAGGATCGCCGCGCGCAGGCATTGGTGGATGACGCGCTGGCGCGGCCAGTCGGCGCAATCCTGGCGGCGTTCGAAATCGTGCAGCAGAAGTTGGTAGTCCAATCCTGTGGCTCCAAAAAAATGGTGGATTCTGGCGCTGTGCATGGGGCTAGAGACGACATTATAGTGGCGGCCTTGCCAACTTTGCCGGAGTGCTCCCATGTCGATTCGCCTGTTGCCGCTGTTGTTCCTCGGTGCCGCCGCCCACGCCCAGACTCCTTGGCTGCAAGGAGTGGGTGAACTGCACGAAGACCACGGCACGGTCCTGCGCCTGCCCGGCCAGGAATATCGGCTGGTACCCGGCGTCGGCGTGCTGCCCGCGCCGGCCGCGGCCGCGGCCGCGGCGAGTACGGGGCCGGCCAGCCAGGACTTCGATTTCGTCCTGGGCACCTGGCAGGTCACCAGCCGGCGCCTGGCCAAGCCGCTGAGCAGCAGCACGGCATGGACCACCGGCGCGGCCGTGCAGACGGCGCGTCCGCTGCCCCACGGTGAAGGCAACATCGACGAGTTCCTCATCGACGGCAAACCGATCGGCGGCAGCCTGCGTCTGTACGACCGCGCCAGCGGCCAGTGGCTGATCTATTGGGCTGCCACCCGCGATGGCGTGCTGCAGCCGCCGGTGCGTGGCCGCTTTACCGACGGGGTGGGGGTGTTCGAGGGCGAAGACAGCTACGGCGGCCGCCCGATCCGCGTGCGTTACACCTGGACCGGCACCCGTGGCGTCACGCCACGCTGGGAGCAAGCCTTCTCGATCGACGGCGGCAAGAGCTGGGAAGTCAACTGGATCATGGAGTTCCGGCGCCCTTAACGCAGCGGGGGAAATGCAAGCTGCTGATACCGGGCCTCGCGGCGAATCGCATGGTGGACCGCGATCGGCATGTCGCGCGCGGCAAGCTCGATCAGGAAATACATCAGGCTGACCGCCTGCTCGGATGAGACCTGGGGCACACCGAAGACCGCTTCCGATTCCAACTGGGCCCGCACCACTTCCCAGCCCTGGTCAGAATCGCGGACATACCAAAGCGCGCCGCCATGCCTGATAAATTCCCGTTCTGCTTCGGTCAGTACGATCATTTTCCGCCCCCGGCCCGGACGGGGGCGCCGGATTTGCGTCGCTCGAAATGACGCTCGATCTCTTCCAGGGATTTTCCCTTGGTCTCGGGTAGGAAAGCGGCGACGGTGATGAAATACAGCAGCGAGCACGTGGCCCAGAACAGGAACATCGCGGCATAGCCATGACTTCCCACGACCGGCAGGAAGAGAAAGGCGACCGCCGTGCCTACGCTCTGATTGATGAGCAGGGCGATGCCCATGCCTACTGATCGTATACGGTTCGGCATCAATTCGGACAAGGCCAGCCAGACGCAGATTCCCGGCCCGATGGCGAATGAAGCGACGAACAGCGCGATGCACAGCGCCGCCATCAGACCGGTCAGCCGGGGCGGCGCGGGGCCTGCCAGTGCCCGTACGATGCGAAGAGGCTGGCGGGCGTCGGCGCCCGACCGGGGAACGATGCGCAGGACGGCCTTCCCGCCCGCCGGGGCGCGGACAGCGGCATGGCCTTCGCGCTCGCCATAGGCATACAGCACGCTCAACTGCTGGTCCTGCCCGGGCGGTGCGGCCAGCGTCAGCTCCAGCGTGTCATGACGGATGAGGCCAGTGAGCTGGTCCTGGACCGCGGATTGGCCCGCTTCGATCCGGTGGAAGATCAGCGCCAGCAGGAGCAGCGCCAGCGCGATCCCGCCGGTCCCGAGTTTGAGCAGGAAGACCCGGCCCTTGCGTTCGACCAGCAGGATCGCGAGCACGGTGAAGACGACGTTGACGATCTTGATGGCGACCGCGGACTCGGCGGTGGCGACGGCACCCAGGCCGGCGCTCAGGAGAATGGTCGACATGAACTGCAGGATCGAATTGATCCCGGTCGCCTGGGTGCAGGCGAGGATCAGGCAGGCGAGGATGAACGGCCAGACATAGCGGCGTTGGGTGAGGATCTCGCGCACGCCGGCGAGCCAGGACAGATGCTCCTGTCTGGCTTCGCGAGCCAGCGCCTGTTCGATCGATGCGAGTTCGGCACTGCAAGCGGCGGGCGCGCGGATGCGCAGCAGCACCGCCCGCGCTTCCGGCAGGCGCTGTTTGCGCACGAGCCAGCGCGGCGACTCCGGCAGGCAGACTGTCCCGGCCAGAAACAGGAGCCCCGGGTACACGACCGCCAGGAACATGCCGCGCCAGGCGTGGTCCGCCGCCTTGAAAATTGCGACGTGGTCGGCGCCCGCGGCGGCAATCGCGGCTTCGGCGGTCCCGACGTAA
>DASRUW010000327.1:0-4863 GCA_035655255.1 Telluria sp.
GCTGATCGATCCGTCGCAGGACCCGCTGGGTGCCGGCTATCACACCATCCAGTCGACGATCGCAGTCGGCTCGGGCGGCATCGCCGGCAAGGGCTGGCTGCACGGCACGCAGACGCACCTGGAGTTCATCCCGGAGCGGCACACCGACTTCATCTTCGCGGTGTACTCCGAGGAGTTCGGCCTGCTCGGGAACCTGTTCCTGCTGTTCCTCTATCTGCTCCTGATCGGCCGTGGCCTGATGATCGCCGCCAATGCGCCCAGCTTTTTCGCACGCCTGCTGGCCGGGGCGATCACGATGATCTTCTTCACCTACGCCTTCGTGAACATGGGCATGGTCAGCGGCATCCTGCCGGTGGTCGGCGTGCCCCTTCCGTTCATGAGCTACGGTGGCACGGCACTGCTCACGCTCGGTGTCGGAGCTGGTATCCTGATGAGCATCCAGCGCCACCGCAAGCTCGTACAGACATGATCGATGGCTACCGTTTCCGCCTGCTCGTTGCCGGCGCCGTTCTCGCGGCGCTGGGCGGCTGCGCATCCGGACCGGCGCACCAGACCATCTCGCCCTTGCCGGGTCCGCGCGCCAAGGGCCAGGCCCGTGTCGGCGACCTGCCCGCGCTGCCGGCGGCCGGTTCGGGACGGGGCGGCTACTACCAGGACGACGGCCCCGGCGACAACCCGCCCGAAGACCTATGGGAGGTGCCTGACGCGGTAGTGAAGGCCGAGCCGCTCAACCCGCGCGCGAATCGGCCCTACGTGGTGTTCGGCCAGACCTATACCCCGATCACGGACAATTCGCCGTTCACCCAGCGCGGTGTCGGCAGCTGGTACGGCAAGAAGTTCCATGGCCAGCGCACCTCCTCGGGGGAGCTGTACGACATGTACAAGATGACGGCGGCGCATCCGACGCTGCCGATTCCTTCCTATGCGCGCGTGACCAGCGTCGTCACCGGCAAGAGCGTGGTGGTGCGCATCAACGACCGCGGGCCCTTCCACTCGAGCCGCATCATCGACCTGTCCTACACGGCGGCCCTGAAACTCGGCCTGCTCGGCGCGGGCAGCCACGAAGTGGAAGTGGAGCGGCTCATCCCGGGCCAGACCGACCTGTGGGCTGCGCGCCGCGACGCCGCGCCGGCCGAGACCAGCGCCGCGTCGCCGCAGATCGCGGCCCTGATGCTGCAGGACCAGCCGCTGGACGACGCGGGCGCGGCGGCCAAGGCGCCGGCGACGGCCCAGGATGTGTCCGCGCCGAAGTCCGGTTTCTTCCTCCAGCTGGGCGCTTTCTCCAGTGCCGCGCGCGCCAACGAGGTGCAGGCGCGCCTGGCCAGACACGGCGGCGTGCTGGCGCAACTGGAAGTGGTGCAGGCGGGCGCCGTCTACCGGCTGTTCTGCGGCCCGTTCAACACGCGGCGCGACGCCGACCTGGCAGGAGACACCCTGCCCGTGGCGCTGCACCTCAAACCGATCATCGTGCGCCGCTAACGGCGGCGGGCGAAGGCGGCGGCGCCCATGGTGCCGGCCAGGCCGGCCACCCCCAGCACGAACCACAGCGACAGCGTGCCGTTGGCCGCGCGCACGCCGGTCGCGTCGAGCAGGATGGCGATCGCCGCCGCCACCGCCAGCACCAGCAGGGTCCAGGACGCGCCGAGCGTGAGCGGGCGGATGCTGTCGCGCGCATTGGCCGCGCACAGGCCGTATCCGACCAGGGTGAAGAAAGGGAACAGCAACCACAATACCGCGTTCGGTTCGAGATGCGCCATGCCCAGCGGCGCCAGCACCAGCACGGCGCCGGCGAACAGGCCCATCACGAGGAACAGGATGCCAACGATGAGGACAGCCATGGAAACCTCCTTATTTGCAGCTGCGGATGTCGGTGTCCTGGTAGCCGGCCTCGAACCTGGTCAGCTGCGCCTTGACGCCGGCGTCGATATTGCGGAACTGGTAGGCGAACTTGTTGGTGGTCGGGCCGCGCCCGGTGACGCGCGCGCTGTGCACGCCCTGCTTGTTCAGGGCCGCGAGCAGGGTTTGCGCCGCCGCTTCCGACTTGAACACGCCGAGCGAGATGCCCCACCTCAGCGATGAATTGTCGGAGATGACGTAGTAGTTGGTGATGCCGAGGTTGCGCAGCTCGTTGGCCTTGCGGTCGGCCGCTTCCTTGCTGCCTTGCGGCGGGATGAAGACCACGTGCTGGTTCACTTCCATCACGGGGACGTTGATGCGGGTCTGCTTGTCGCCCAGCGCAAGGGAAGCCAGCTGGGTTTCGAACTTCTTGGCGGCGGTGGCCTCGAAGTCGCCGATTTCCAGGCAGGCGGTGGGCGGTTCCTTGGCGGCCCGCTCGGCGGCGGCCGCGTCCTCCTTGGCCTGGGACGCGGCGCTTTCGGCCTGGGCGGGCGAGATCAGCGCCAGCTTGTCGGCGTTGAGCTGGGCCTTCAGGCGCGCCGGTTCGCGCTCGCCTTCCTTGAATTTGCCGAGGTAGCCCTGGCCATAGGCGAACAGGACGCCGTTGACCGCCAACAGGGACCAGAACACGAATTTCAGCACAGGCAGCTTCCTCTCAGGTTGCGGCGGCGTGCAGGCCGACCAGGACGATATTATCCACCAGCCGGAACGGGATGCGCAGCGCCGGCGCGATGTAGCGCGCGGCGCCGCCGGACAGCAGGCACAGCGCGGCGTGGTGGTCGGCACAGGCGCGTTCGATGGCGCCGGCCTGCGCGGCCAGGATGCCGGACAGGATCGCGTCGTCCGTGTTGTCGGCGAACCCGCTGGGCAGGTCGCGCGGCTCGATCTGCGGCAGCTGCGCCGTGTTGCGGGCCAGGGACGCGGCCATCAGACCCAGGCCCGGCACGATCATTCCGCCCAGGAAGTCGCCTTCCGCGCTGATCGCATCGATGGTGGTGGCGGTGCCGCAGGTGGCGGCGATCACCGCGCGGCCCGGTTCGAGCGTGCGGGCGGCGAAAGCGGCGGCGAAGCGGTCCACCCCCAACTGGGCCGGGTTGCGGTAGCGGTTGCGCATGCCTTTCAGTTCCGCCTGCGCGGCGAACCAGCTCACGGCGGCGGGCAACAGCGGCGCCAGGCGCGCCTGCATGGCGGGGCCGGCGACGTTGGCGACGATGGCGCGCTCCGGCGCCAGGCCGGACCACTGGGCGGGCAGGGAACCGAGGTCGGCGTGGAGGACCGCGCCGCTGGCGCGCCAGACGCCGGGCGCGGCGCCCTCGTCGGCGATCGCCCATTTCACGCGCGTGTTGCCGGCGTCGATCAGGAGCAGCATGGGTTCATCCTTTCAGGCGCAAGGATACATCGCCCGCCACCACGGCGATGCGGCCGCGCGCGGTGTCGAGCAACAGCTGGCCGGCGTCGTCCACGCCCACCGCCACGCCTTCGTGCAGCACGGTTCCCTGGTCGGTCAAGGTGACCGGATGTCCCTGCCAGGCGTGCAGGCGGTTCCAGCGTGCGCTGAAGCCAGCGAAGCCGTGCGCGTCGAACCCGGCCAGCATGGCGGCCAGCGCGTCGAGCAGGCGCGCCAGCAGGGCGTTGCGGTCCATGCGCGCCAGCCAGGGGGCGGAAGCCACCGCACGGTCGATTTGCGCCTCGAGCGCGTCGGGCAGCGCGAGATTCAAGCCGATGCCGATGACGGCCCAGGTGCCGGATGGCGTGGTCGTGGTCTCGATCAGGATGCCGGCCAGCTTGGCGCCATCCTTGAGCAGGTCGTTCGGCCACTTGAGTTCGACCTTCACGCCCAGGTCGCCCAGCGCTTCGGCCAGCGCCACGCCGACCGCGAGCGGCAGCCCGGCCAGCGCCGCCGGTCCGCGCGGGCAGCGCCAGGCCAGCGAGAACGTGAGCGAGGAGCCGGGCGCGGACAGCCAGCTGCGCCCGGCACGGCCACGGCCCGCGGTCTGGACTTCCGCGGCCAGCAGCAGCGGACGTTCGAGGGTGGCGGCGGCGGCCAGCAGGTCCGCGTTGGTCGATCCCGTCTCCGCCACGACGCGCACGTCGACATGCGCAGCGTGGGCGAGGGCGGCGATGCGGCCGGCGTCGAGCGGCGTCATGGCACGGCCTTGCGCGCCTTGTGCGGCGCGCGGCGGAAGGCGGCGTCGTAGAGCCAATTGGGCAGCAGGCGCAGGATCCTGGCGACCACGCCCATCTGCCAGGGAATCACGCGGTAGCTGGCGCCGGCGTCGATGGCGCGCAGGGCGCGTAGCGCGAAGCGGTCGGCCGGCATCAGGAAGGGCATGCGGTAGGCGTTCTTCTCCGTCATCGGCGTGGCGATGTAGCCGGGCGCGATGGTGACGACGTCGATGCCGGCCGGGGCCAGCTCCAGCCGCAGCGATTCGCAATAGCTGATCACGGCGGCCTTCGAGGCGCTGTAGGCGCCGGCGCCGGGCAGGCCGCGGATGCCGGCCACGCTGGCGATGCCGACCAGGCGGCGCGGCCCGGACTGGCTCTTCATGTGGCCGATGAAGGGCGCGAAGGTGGCCACGGTGGCGGTGACGTTGGTGGCGAGGATGGTTTCGAACACCGGCAGGTCGGCCGCCTCCTCGGTCAGGGTGCCGTGCGAGACGCCGGCGCTGGCGACCACCACGTCCACGCCGCCGGCCCTGGCCACGAAATCGTCCGCCGCCGCGGCGATGGCCGCGTGGTCGTTCACGTCCAAGGGATAGCAGTGGTGCACGCCGGGCAGGCCGGCCGCGAGTTCCGCCAGCAGGTCGGCGCGGCGGGCGGCGAGCCCGAGGACCGCGCCGCGCGCCGCGTACGCGCGGGCCAGCGCGGCGCCGATGCCGCTCGATGCGCCCGTGATGAAGACACGGGGCGCCATGCCTACTTCTTTTCCGCCTTCGCCTTGGCGACCAGGAAGTCCATCACCTGCAG
>DASRUW010000328.1:0-3096 GCA_035655255.1 Telluria sp.
AGTGCAGTGGCAGCACTCCTGATGGCCGGATTCGCCGGCATTGCCACCGCAGGTGAAGTCCCCGCGACCTTCGATCCGAAGACCTGCAGGGCCGAGTATCCGAAAGCTTCGCTCATGAACGAGGAGCAGGGGACGGTCACCATGTCCTTCCTGGTCGGCGCGGACGGAACCGTGATCGAATCCAAGCTGGAAAAGACCAGCGGCTTCAAGAACCTGGACAAGGCCGCGCTCAAGGCGCTGTCGGCATGCAAGTTCAAGCCGGGCACCAAGGACGGCGCGCCGGCCCAGACCTGGACCAAGGTCGACTACGCCTGGAAGCTCGACTGAGCCACTCAAGGAACAAAAAACGGGAGCCCGCGGGCTCCCGTTTTTTTTGCGCCTACGCAGCCTTCAAATAGGGAATGGTGCCAGCCAGATCGGTGTCGTCGATCGTGTAGAACACGCCGGAACTGCCGACGCGCCGGGCTTTGGCGAAGGGCTGGTAGTCGGGACTGGTCGCGAAGGCGGCGACGTGTTCTGCGGAGGGGAACTGGATCACGGCCACCAGCGTGCACTCCTTGGTTTGACCTTCCAGGGTCACGATGTTGCCGCTGCGTGCCAGATACTTGCCGCCGAAGCGTTCGGCGATGGCGTGGACGTGCGCCGCATAGTCGGGAACCCAGGTGCCGTCGTGGATGGAAATTTCGGCGATCAGATACACACTCATGTAAAGCTCCAAATCGAAGAAGAATGGCGGATGCGGACCAGACCAGGCTGCCCTGTCCGGTCTGCCCGGTCTATCCTTGGCTTTACAGAAAAGGTTCAGATGCGCTACTTGTACACCCCGCAGCCGATGATGAGGTCGTCGACTTTCTCGAAATAGGTCGACTTCATCTGCATGGTATTGGTGGCGGCGTTGTTCCACTTGTAGTCGGTCCAGCCTTCGCCCTTGCTGCCGGCGATGTCGATCATCTCGCGGATGAAGTAGCGGCCGTCGACGTCGCGCAGGTCGTGCACGTTCTTTCCGACCAGCTTGCTGTTGGCGCCGTTGGCCAGGGTCTTGCCGGCCTGGTCGATGACGAAGATGTAGAGCTCGCCGTTGTTCTGGACGAAGGCGCCCTTGCTGTTGTTGAACTCGGCCAGGGCCTTGTCCTTGCCGCTCGCCTTGACCAGGGCCACGGCCTTTTTCACCAGCGCCTTGGCGTCTTCCGGCGTGGACGCGGCCCACGTCATGCCGTGAACGACGAGGGAACCGAACAAGGCCAAGGCGGCCAGGGTGGCGCGCGCCATGATGCTCTCCTAGAGACGACGATGGCTCAAGTAAATACGAATGCTTGAGCAGAGTCAATACACGATCGTCAAGACCACGCCAATTGTTTAGAGTCCGGCGCGTTTCAGGCGGCGATAGAGGGTATTGCGGCTGACGCCCAGGCGACGAGCGGCCTCGGACATGTTGCCGCGGCTGGCGGCGATGGCGCGCTCCATGACGGCGTCGGACAGGGTTTGCAGATGGTCGGTCGCGGGCAGCTCGGACTGCGCGGCGATCGCCGGCGGCTGCTGGCGCAGATCGGCGCACAGATCGTCGGCCAGGTGCTGCCAGCCGATGCGGCTTTCATCCGGATCGAGCAGGGCGCAGGCGGTGCGCAGGACGTTGGCCAGCTGGCGCAGGTTCCCCGGCCAGGCATAGGCCGCGAAGGCGCGCTCCAGCTCCGGCTCGAGATCGAGTGTCGTCCCGGCCGCGAATTCGTCGAGCAGGCGCGCAACCAGCGCGTTGAAATCGGCACGCTCGCGCAGCGGCGGCAGGAGCAGCGCCAGGCCGTTGATGCGGTAGTACAGGTCGGCGCGGAAGCGCCCGGCCGCCACCTCCGCTTTCAGGTCGCGGTGCGTGGCGCAGATGAGGACGAAGTCCACCGCCACCGGCTGCGCGCCGCCGACCGGCACCACTTCGCGTTCCTGCAGCACGCGCAGCAGGCGCGCCTGCTGCGCCAGCGGCATGTCGCCGATTTCGTCGAGAAAGAGGGTGCCGCCGTGCGCCGCGCGGATACGGCCCGCGCTGCCTTCCTTGCGCGCGCCCGTGAACGCGCCAGGCGCGTGGCCGAACAGCTCCGCTTCGATCAGACTCTCCGGCAGCGTGGCGCAGTTGACAGCGACGAAGGCCTGGCCGCGGCGCGTGCCGGAGGCATGCCAGGCCTGCGCGAACAGTTCCTTGCCGACGCCCGATTCGCCCTGCAGCAGCAGGGGAATCGGCTTGCCCAGCACGCGGCGCGCCTTGTCGATGGCGGCGCGCAGGCGGGCGTCGCCGGTGTCGAGACGGGCCAGCGCATCATCGACGCGTTGTTCCTGCGGCTGCGCCACGTGCACGCGCCGCGCCAGGCGGCCCGGCTCCACGCGCACGTGCAGGCGGCTGCCGTCGCTGCGCGCGGTGCGCAGCGCCTCGCCGCCGCGGCGCCGGCCCCAGTCCACGAGGTCGTCCAGCTTGAGCTGCAGGACCTGCGTGATGGGTACGGCGCGCAGGTCCGCCGGTCGCAGGCCGAGCAGCGCCAGGCCGGCCGGATTCGCACCCATGATCCAGCCGTCGTCGGACAGCGCCACCACGCCTTCCGCGATGGTGCCGATGCCTTCGGCCAGCGGATGGAAGCGCAGGCGCAGCGCCTCGCCGTGGCGCGCGTCGAACAGGCGGTTCTCGATCATCTGCGCCGCCGCGCGCACCAGGCCGAAGGTATGTGGATGGCGGCCGCGCTGGTCGCCCGAAATATCGAGCACGCCAAGCAGGCGCCCGTCCGGCGCGCATACCGTGGCGGCGGCGCAGGTGAGGAAGCCGTTGCGTTCGAGGTAGTGTTCGGCGCCGTGCACGGCCACCGGCCCGCCTTCGGCCAGCGCGGTGCCGATGGCGTTGGTGCCGCGGTGGTGCTCGGCCCACGAGGCGCCCGGCGCCAGCGCCACGCGCTCGGCGCGGTCGACGAAATCGGCGTCGCCCAAGGTATGCACCAGCACCCCGCGGTCGTCGGCCAGGATCACCATGCTGCCCGAGTCGCGCGTCTGGCTGTGCAGGTATTCCATCACCGGGCGCGCGTGCAGCACCAGTTCGTGCTGGCGTTCCGCCGCGCGCTGCACGGC
>DASRUW010000329.1:0-3536 GCA_035655255.1 Telluria sp.
CGTCGGTGGTGTAGAACCAGCCGCGCCAGAACCAGTCGAGGTCCGTGCCGGAAGCATCCTCCATGGTGCGGAAGAAGTCGGCCGGGGTCGGGCGCTTGAATTTCCAGCGCTGCGCGTACTGGCGGAAGGCGAAGTCGAACAACTCGCGGCCCAGGATGGTCTCGCGCAGGATGTTGAGGGCCGCCGCCGGCTTGGCATAGGCGTTATTCCCGAACTGGAGCAGCGACTCCGAGTTGGTCATGATCGGCACCTGGTTGTGGCTGGCCATATACGACGTGATGTAGCGTGCGTCGCCGCGCTGGAGCGGAAACTTCTCTTCCCACGCGCGCTCTGCCAGGCTTTGGAGAAAGGTGTTCAGGCCTTCGTCCATCCAGGTCCACTGGCGCTCGTCGGAATTGACGATCATCGGGAAATAGTTGTGGCCAACCTCGTGGATCACGACGCCGATCAGGCCATACTTGGCGCGCTTGGAATAGGTGATCTCGCCGGTCTTCTTGTCCTTGGTCGGACGCGGACCATTAAAGCAGATCATCGGATATTCCATGCCGCCCACCGGGCCGTTCACGGAGATCGCCACCGGATAGGGGAAGTCGAACGAGTACTTGCTGTAATTCTCGATGGTGTGAATGATGGCCTGGGTCGAGTACTGCTCCCACAGCGGATTGCCTTCCTTCGGATAGAAAGACATGGCCAGCACGTTGGTGGCGCCGCTCTTGAAGCCTTGCGCGTCCCAGATGAACTTGCGCGAGGACGCGAACGCGAAGTCGCGCACGTTCTTCGCCTTGAAGTGCCAGGTCTTGGTGGCCGTGCTGTGCGCCTTCTCGGCCGCTTCGGCTTCCTTCTGCGTGACGATGATGACCGGCTTGCTGGCAGTGCGGGCCTTGTTCAGGCGCTCGCGCTGGGCCGCCGTGAGGACCGCGTCGGCGTTCTGCAGTTCGCCGGTGGCCGCCACGATGTGGTCCGCCGGGACGGTGACCTGCACGTCGTAGTCGCCGAATTCGAGCGTGAATTCGCCCGAGCCGAGGAACTGCTTGTGCTGCCAGCCGTAGGCGTCGTAGTAGGCAGCCATGCGCGGGTACCACTGGGCGATCTCGTACAGGTCGTTGTTATCGTCCTTGAAATGCTCGTAGCCGGAGCGGCCGCCCAGCACCTTCTGCTCGTTGATGTTGTAACTCCAGTCCACCGTGAAGGCGAACTTCGAGCCGGGCTTCATGGGATGCGGCAGGTCGATGCGCATCATGGTCTTGTTGATCACGAAGTGCAGCGGCTGGCCGTCCGCGCCCTTGACCGCCTTGATGTTGAAGCCGCCGTCGAAGGTGCGCGATTCCAGGATCGCGCGCATCCCTTCGAACTTCATGCCTTCGTCGCCGTCGTGGCCGCGCGCGCTCCAGGCTTCGCGCGAGGGCACTGTGCTGCTCATGTGCGCGTCCGAGTCGGGCTTGTAGATGTTCTGGTCCAGCTGCACCCACAGGTAGTCCAGCGTGTCGGGCGAGTTGTTGTGATACGTGATGGTCTCGGCGCCGGACAGGCTGCGCTTCGCTTCGTCCAGCGTGGCGCGGATGCTGTAGTCCGCGCGCTGCTGCCAGTAGGCCTGACCCGGTGCGCCGGAGGCGGTGCGCACCGAGGTCGGCGCGGGCAGCAATTCGTCCAGCTGGCGGAATTTGTCGTCAAACGGTTCGGCGGCGAATGCGGAGGCGGCGAGGCATACGGCCGCTAAGCCAACATGCATACGTATCATATTTACTCTGCGAATGCGGGAAAAATGGAGGGCCCATTCTAACGGCGGCGTTAGCAAAGCGGTTTGGTGGATTTGTAAAAAAACTGATACAAAGTGCGCCGGCGACAGGTTATTCATATTCCAAGCGACCTAAACAACGGTATGATTCGCCACGGAGGAGACGCTCACAATGAATATTAATTTCGAGGCAACCGTCCTGATTGCGGCCTCCGCCCCGGACCGGGCACAGGCCATGAAAGAGGCCCTGCAGGGACGCTTCGAAGTCCGTCACGCGCCGGACGGCGCACAGGCGGCCGCGCTCATGCAGCAGTCCCCGCGTCCCGACGTCGTCGTGCTCGACGTATCGCTGGCCGGTCCCGACGCCTGGACCCTGTGCCAGGATTTCAAATCCAACTTCCTGACCGCCCAGGTGCCCGTGCTGATGGTGGCCGACGCCGCCGACAGCGCCCGTGCGTACGCCGAGGGTGCGGCCGACGTGGTCACCCTGCCGCTGGAACCCGCCGCCCTGACGGCGCGCGTGGCGGCGCACGTGGAGCTGCGGCGCTCGCGCCTGATGCTCAAGGACCAGGCCAGCCTGGTCGAAAGCCTGGTGGCCGAGCGCAGCCGCGAGCTGCTGCGGCTGCAGGACGCGACCCTGCTCGCGATGGCAACCTTGGCGGAAGGGCACGAAGAGCATATTCACAACCACCTGCTACGCATCCAGCACTACGTGACCGCGCTGGTGCGCGAGCTGCGCTTCCATCCGCGCTTCGAGGCCGAACTGACGGACGCGAACGGCGCGCTGATCGCCAAGGCGGCCATCCTGCACGACATCGGCATGGCCGGCGTGCCGGACGCGATCCTGCTCAAGCCGGGCAAGCTCACGCCCGAGGAATTCAACGTCATGCGCCAGCACACGACCTACGGACGCCAGGCCATCGAGGGCGTGGAGCAGACGCTCGGCTTCTCGACCCCGTTCCTGGGCTATGCCAAGCAGATCGTCTATGCGCACCAGGAGAGATGGGACGGCACCGGCTATCCGCAGGGCCTGCGCGGCGACGCCATTCCGTTGGCCGCCCGCATCATGGCCGTGGCCGACGTGTACGACGCGCTGATCTCACGCCGCCGCTACCGCCCCGCCTTCACACACGAGACGGCGCTGGAGCTGGTGCGCCACGGGCGCGAGGAGCATTTCGACCCGGACGTGGTCGACGCCATGCTCGCCATCGAGGAGAAGATCCTCGCCATCGCCGACGAATTCCGGGATCCCGAGTAAGCGCCGAAGCCGCTTTCGCTCGGCAGATGGCGCGTGTAATATAGCCGCACCAACCCCTCCGACTGGGAGCGAATCCGGTGCGTACCCATGGCTACATCGCCTTTGTGGTCGGCGTCTGCCTCACGGCCTGGACTTGCGTGCTCGTCTCCGATGCCAAGGATGCCCAGGTCCGGGCCACCTTCGAACGCGACACCCAGAAGGTAGCCAACGACACCAGCGTGCGGCTGCAGACCTATTTCGACATGCTGCTCTCGCTGAAGGGCATGTTCTCGGTGAACGAGCACGCCACCCGCGCCGAATTCGCGCGCTTCGTGCATGAACTGAACCTCACCCAGCGCTATCCCGGCTTCCAGGCGATCCAGTTCGTGCGCTACGTGCCGGCCGAGCGACTGCCGGCCTTCGAACAGGCCGTGCGGCGCGACAGCTCGCTGGTGGCGGGCGGCTACCCGTCCTTCACCATCCATCCGCAGGCGAGCCGGCCGGACCACTACGTCATCGAATACAACGAGCCGATGAAGGGCAACGAGAATGCCTTCGGCCTGG
>DASRUW010000330.1:0-3773 GCA_035655255.1 Telluria sp.
CATGCAGCAGACCGGAGTCGTTGGCCACGACGGCGGCGGCGCCTGCGATCAGGGCGATCGCCTCGTCCAGGCGGGTCGCTCCCGCCAGGTTCAGGAGGCGCTCCGGGCCGGCCAGGGCCAGCACGTCTTCGCCCGCCGCGCGGTCCTTGGGCGAGCCGAGCATCGCGATATGCAGGTCCGGGTCGCGCGCGCGCAGGCTGCTCGCAAGCGCCGCGAAATGGCGGGCCGGCCAACGCTTGGCGGAGCCGAATTCCGCGCCCGGCGCGAACACGACGTAGGGCCGGGAAGGATCGATGCCGGCCGTGGCGCAGGCGCTGCGCCGCGCGTCCTCGTCCACCCGCATGCGCGGGCGCGGCGGCTGGGCCAGCGGCGCGTCCGGCGCATCGGCCAGGGCCGCGTAGAACGGCACCATGGGCCGCGGCGGCGTGTCGTCGAAGTGCATCACGTTCAGCAGGCCATAACGCATCTCGCCCTTGTAGCCGACCCGTTTCGGAATACCCGCCAGCCAGGGGATCAGGGCGTACTTGAGCGTATTGGGCAAGACATAGGCGTCCACATAGCCGCGCCGGCGCAGGACCTGCGCATAACGCCAGCGCTCGCGCAGCTGCAGGGCGCCGTGGCGGAACGGCGTTTCCAGGACCTCGGCCACCTCCTCCATCGCGCGCCACACAGGCGCGGCCGACGGCGGCGCCAGCACGTCGATGGGACGCCCGGGAGCCTGCAGCTTGAGTCGTTGCAGGAGCGGCTGCGCCATCACGGCGTCGCCGATCCAGTTGGGCGAGATGACGAGGGTGCGGCCGGTCACCGCGCCTCCTCCGCGAACTGGAGGCGATACAGCTTGGCGTAGATCCCGCCGCGCGCCAGCAGCTCCTCGTGGGTGCCGGTTTCGGCGATGCGGCCGCGATCGAGCACGGCGATGCGGTCGGCCCGTTCGATGGTCGACAGGCGGTGCGCGATGACCAGCGTGGTGCGGCCCGCCATCAGGCTGTCCAGCGCGGCCTGCACGGCGCGCTCGGATTCGTTGTCGAGGGCGGACGTGGCCTCGTCCAGGATCAGGATCGGCGCGTTCTTGTAGATGGCGCGGGCGATGGCGACGCGCTGGCGCTGACCGCCCGACAGGCGCATGCCGTTCTCGCCGATCATGGTGTGCACGCCGTCCGGCAGGTTGTCCACCACGTCGCTCAGGTAGGCCGCTCTGATCGCTGCGAACAGGCGGTCCATGTCGATGGGGTCGGCGCCGTAGGCGATGTTGGCGGCCAGCGTGTCGTCGAACAGCACCACATTCTGGCTGACCATGGCCATCTGGCGGCGCAGGCTGTCGAGGGTGATGTCTTCGAAGGGCACGCCGTCGAGGACCAGGCGGCCGCTGTCCGGCTTGTAGAAGCGCGTGACCAGGTTGACGAAGGTGCTCTTGCCGCCGCCGGAGGCGCCCACCAGGGCGACCGTCTTCCCGGCCGGGACGTCGAGAGTCACACCGGCCAGGGCGTCCACATCCGCGCCCGGGTAGCGGAAGCTGACATTCTCGATGTGCAGGTTGCCGTGCGTGCGCTCGACCACCACCGTGCCGGGATCGTCTTCGGCCGGGCTGTCGACCATCTCGAACACGGTTTCGGCCGCCGACATGCCGCGCTGGATCGGGCCGTTCACCTCCACCAGCGCCTTGAGGGGCGCGAGCAGCATCAGCATCTGGCCGATGAAGTTGGAGAACTCGCCGGCGGTCATGTTGGCCTTCAGCGCCAGCACCACCACCACCGAGACCGCAACCGCAGTCGCGATCTGCGTGATCGGCACCGTCGCGGCGCCGGCCACCGTGATGCGTTGCGAGAAGCCGCGCAGCGCTTCGCTGCGGCGCTCGAAGCGGCGGCGTTCATAATCCTGGCCGGCGAAAATGCGGATCACCTGGTGCCCGCGCGCCGCTTCATCCACCACCTGGGTCATCTCCGCGGTCACCCGCTGATTGTCCCGGCTCAGGCGGCGCAGGCGGCCGGTGGTGGCGCGCACCACCAGCGCGGTCACGGGCACGATCACCAGCGCAACCAGCGTGAGGCGCCAGTTCAGCAGCATGAGGCCGATCATCAGGCCCGCCACGGTCAGCACGTCGCGCACGACGGCCAGGAACACGGAATTGATCATGTCCACCACCTGGCGCACGTCGCCGATGACGGTGTTGATCAACTTGCCGCTCGACTCCTTGTGGAAGTGCGCGACCGGCAGGCGCAGCAAGCGGTCGAACGCCATGCGGCGGATGTCGTTCAACACCCGGCTCATGACCCAGTTATTGAGGTAGGCAGTGGCGAAGGTGCTCACGCCGCGCAGGATGAAGATGCCGATCAGGACGGCCGGGACCAGCCACAGGCTGAACGGCTGGCGCGCCGTGAAGCCCTTGTCGATCAGGAGCTGCAGCGCGTACATCAGCATCGGCTGGGTGGCGGCGGTGCCGCCCATGGCCAGCAGCGACAGGGCCGCGCGGCCGCGGTACGGCTTGACGATGCGCAGCAGGCGCCCGACGATCCGACTATTTTCCATCGGCTTCCTTGAGGTTCAGGCAGAAGCCCATGAGCAGGAAAACCGACAGCGAGTAGAACAGGCTGCCGCCGACCGACCAGAAGATCACCTCGGTCAGGCCGAAACTGACGAAGCTGGCCACCACCACGAGGCCGGCCAGCGCCAGCGCGATGCGCTGCCGGCTGCGGCCGGCCGCCAGGCGCAGCTCGCGCACGAAGAACGCGAGCGGCGCGACGATGATCGCGATCCAGGCCAACAGGCCCACGGCCCCGCCGACCACCAGCGCCTGGATGGCATCGTTCTGGAAGTGCGGCAGCGGCAGGATGACGGGGTCGATCCGGTGCTGCGCGGCCAGCTGCTCCATGCGCGCCCGGTAGACGGCCGGTTCCTGGCCGAACAAGGGATGTTCGGCGGCCAGGATCGCACCGGCCTTCCACAGTTCGAGGCGGGTGCCGACGTTGGTGTTGACCACGCCGTTATTGAGATAATCCCTGACTTCGGCGATGCCCTGGCTGGCGCGCTCGCGCGCGGCGCTGTCCGGCACGGCGAAAGCGACCACGGTGGCCGCCGCCACGACGACCGCCAGCACCAGCACGAAGCGGTTGCGCACCACCCTGCCGTAGGCGAGGAAGACCAGCATGCCGACCACCAGCGCCAGCCAGGCGCCGCGGGTGCCGCTCAGGACACAGGCGGTCAGCCCGGCGACAGCGCCCAGGCCAAGGACTGCGGCGTGGCGCACGGTGCGCAGCTCGGTGGCCGCGGCCACCGCCATCATCGCCAGCAGCAAGGCCAGGTCGCCGAACGTGATCGCGTTGAGCGGACCGCCCGGGCGGTCCTGGTCGAGGATGACGTATTGGTAGGCCACCACCGCGGCGCCGCCGAGGGCCCCGCCGACGACGCCCCACCAGAACATCTTGCGGCCCGGTTTCAGGGCCAGCACGACCAGCATGGCGGTCATACTGAAAAACATGCGCGAAGGTTTTTCGCAGCTGGAGAGCTGTGCGCCGTCGCGCAGGAAGTACAGGATCAGGGCATAGGCGAGGTTGGCGCCGAAAGCCAGCACGACCCAGCGCACGTCGCACCACGTCCGCACCAGCGCGGCGCGGGCTTGCGGGAAGATGCCGATGGCCAGCAGCAGGAAGCCGAAGCTCGCCAGGCTCACGCCCTTGAACGTGATCAGGCTCGTGAACGGAAACAGGAATACCAGGAATGACGCAATGGTATGAAGCAGTCCGGCTGGCGGTTGCGGGTGTTTGTTCATTCAGCTG
>DASRUW010000331.1:0-3655 GCA_035655255.1 Telluria sp.
CTTCGCCGTGGTCGGCAACTTCGAGGATGCCGTCTACGCCTGGCGCAACTTCGCCCACCGCTGGGCCAACGAATCGGTCGGCATCATCCTGACCGCCGGCGGCGGGGCGATGGGCGTGCGCCTGGGCACCCCCAACGAGAACGCGGCGCGGGTGCTGCCGGCGGACGCCGCCACGGTCGACGTGTCCGAGGACGAGTCCGAGGTGCTGCCGGGCGAGGAGCCGAACGTGCGCGCCCTGCAAAGCACCGTGGGCCTGGTCTGGCGTGCGCTGCTATTATGGATGATGCTGCTTTTGCTGCTCTCCGGCGCCGTCTGGTTCGGCGGCTGAGCGCAACCCAAGGCGGCCGGCAGGCCGCCTTTTTTGTTGGGGGCCTGGGTAGCTGTCGAAGTCTTCTATAAGATATAATACCGGTTCTGTCCCACCCACCCTGCGCCGCGGCACCTATGCAACCCGCCAACGAGTTCTTCATTCTCGGCCTGACGAACAAAGGCAAGACGTTCCGTCCGAGCGACTGGGCGGAGCGCCTGTGCGGGGTGATGTCGTGTTTCCAGCCGCCGGGCGGCGGGCGCAATGCCCACCTGAAGTATTCGCCCTACGTGCGTCCCACCGTCCTGAATGGCACCAAGGCCGTCGTGGTCAACAGCGCCCTGCGCGACGTGGAGCCGATGGCCTTCCACTTTGTCGTCAATTTCGCCAAAGACAACGACTTGCAGGTCGTGGACGCCTGCCTGTTGCCGCTGCCCGACGGGTCCGCCGCCTGAGCTTTGTATTCTTCACGGCGAAGCGTATGCTGTGATTCCTATGCTTAAGACTAAACAGCACTGTTTTTCCTTCGACGGCAAGGTGGTCCTCGTGACCGGCGGCGCCGCCGGCATCGGGCGCGCCGCGGCGCTGGCCTTCGGCAAGGCCGGGGCCACCGTGGTGATCGCCGACACCTTCATCGATGGCGGCCACATGACGGCCGCCATGCTGGTCGAGCAGGGCGGCAAGGCCTTGTTCGTGAAGACCGACGTGGGCCGCGCGGCCGACGTGCAAGCCCTGTTCGACAAGATCGGGGCCAATTACGGGCGGCTCGATTTCGCCTTCAACAACGCCGGGATCGAAGAGGAGCACCTGCCGCTGGCCGAGGGCGAGGAGGCTTTGTTCGACCGCATCATGAACGTCAACGTCAAGGGCGTGTGGCTGTGCATGAAGCAGGAGATCGCCCTGATGGCGCGCCAGGGCGGCGGCGCGATCGTGAACACGGCCTCGGTGGCCGGCCTGGTCGGCGCGCCCAGCCAGGCGATCTACGCGGCCAGCAAGCACGCCGTGGTCGGCATGAGCAAGACCGCGGCTGCCGAGTACGCGCGGGCCAAGGTCCGCATCAACACCATCTGTCCGGGCGTGGTCAACACCCCCATGCTGGCGCGCGCGCTGGACCGCCAGCCCGAGCGCGACAAGCTCATGTCCAGGCTGCAGAAGGCCCATCCCATGGGCCGCTTCGGCGAGGCGGGGGAAGTGGCCAACGCCGTGCTGTGGCTGTGCTCCGACGAGTCGTCCTTCGTCACCGGCCACCAGCTCGCCATCGACGGCGGCCTGACCGCGATCTAGACGCTGGACAGCTCGGCCACGAAGTCATACAGGTCGCCGCGGAAGTAGGAGCGGCAGAACTCCACCGCGCGGCCGTCGCGCAGGAAGCCCAGCCGTTCCACGCACAGGCCCGGCTCGCCCGCTCTGGTCTGCAGCAGGGCCGCCTGTTCCTCGTTCAGGAGCAGGGCGGACAGGCGCTGCAGGGCGCGCACCGGGCGGTTGCCGGCCGCCTCCAGCGCCTCGTACATCGAGTCGCCCACGGCGTCCATCGACGGCAGGCAGGCGGCGACGATGGTCGCCTGTTCCAGGCACATCGGCACGTCGTCGGCGAAGCGGATGCGGTGGAAGCGGTACACCGGCGCGCCCGGCGACAGCCGCAGGCGCAGGGCTTCCTCCGGCGTGACCGTCCCGGCCGCGCGCTTCAGCCAGGTGCTGTGCGGCGTGCGCCCGCGCGCCCGCATGTCCTCCGAAAACGAGGTGAGCTTGGCGAAGTTCTTCTCGACCCGGTTGTTGATGAAATTCCCGGCGCCCTGGCGGCGCACCAGCAGTCCTTCTTCCACCAGGCCGTCGATGGCCTTGCGCACCGTGATGCGCGACAGCCCCAGCTCCGCCGCCAGCACCCGTTCGGCCGGCAGGGCGGCGTCGGGCGCGAACAGGCGCCGGTCGATGGCCTCGCGCAGGGCGCGCTGCAGCTGCTGATACAAGGGCAGGCCACTGGTCTGCCCCTGGTCCTGCATGAGTTGGACCAGATTGGCCATGCGCGCTCCCAAAGTGTCTCGTTCTTGCAAATCCATTCCTGTTACGGCCGATAATACCAAAAAGAGACCACTGGTCAAGCTTTCCCCCTATGTCAACCCTTAACTTTTGGTGATGGGACCATACCACTTTGTGAACTGTTCCCAGCATCACTTTCTTGGCAGTTCTGCATGCAAAAAATTTAGCGAAATTGGTAGTGTTCTGGTATTAAACAGGAGTATATTGGCGCTAAATTGGTTTTGAACGAAGTGGTACCAGTCAAACACAAGGGGGGACTCCTATGAAGCGCAAGCAGGCAGTGGCAGCACCGGCGGTATTCAACAACCTGACTCCGATCGCGGTGGCGGTCGGCACGATGATCCTGGCCAGTTCTTCGGCCCTGGCCCAGACCGGGGCGCAGCCGCCGGCCGAGGCGAATGCGACGGTGACTGTCACCGGCGTGCGCGCCGCGCTGGCCCAGTCGCTGACCCAGAAGCGCAACGCCGACTCCCACGTCGACGTGATCACGGCCGAAGATATCGGCAAGATGCCGGACAAGAACGTCGCCGACTCCCTGCAGCGCGTGCCGGGCGTGACCATCAGCTCCGCCGGCGCCACCGAGGGCGGCTTCGACGAGAACGACCGCGTCTCCATGCGCGGCACCAATCCGTCCTTCACCCAGACCCTGGTCAACGGCCACAACATCGCCAGCGGCGACTGGTTCGTGCTGAACCAGACCGGCACCGTCGGCCGCAGCGTGAGCTACACCCTGCTGCCATCCGAGATCGTGGGCTCGGTGGTCGTTCACAAGACCAGCGAAGCGAAGCTGGTCGAGGGCGGCATCGCCGGTTCGGTCGACATCCTGACCCGCAAGCCGCTCGACTTCAAGAACAGCTTCACCGCCGAAGCGGCGGCCGGCGTGGTCTACGCCGACAAGCCGGGCAAGAGCGACCCGCAGCTGTCGGCCCTGCTGGCATGGAAGAACCAGGACAAGACCTTCGGCCTGCTGGTGCAAGCGTTCTCGGAAAAGCGCCACCTGCGCCGCGACGGCATCGAGGTGCTGGGCTACGACAAGATCGCTCCCGGCTCCAAGGTCGCGACCTCGAATCCGGACCTGGCCGGCGTCTGGTACCCGCGCAATATCGGTTCGGCCCTGTTCGAACAGGAGCGCAAGCGCACCGGCGGCATGGTCGATCTGCAGTTCAAGCCGAGCAACGACCTGTCCTTCGACATCTCGGGCTTCAAGTCCGATCTCGACGCCAAGAACTACAACCGCAACTACCTGCTGTGGACCGCGCACTTCCTGAACATGGGCGACGGCCAGGCGCCGGCGCCGGGCTACGTGGTGCG
>DASRUW010000332.1:0-6433 GCA_035655255.1 Telluria sp.
CGGGCAGCCAGGTTTGCCGTTCATCCCGCTCGCTCGCAAAAAGAAGACATTATCCCTCAGCACGGGGGGGCCCGCGCCATCGGTCCCTGATTTGGGACAAATCGATGGGTATTGCTCTATTGCATTCTCGAATCCTACGGACTTCCGGAGACGACGATGGGCAGCTTTCACACCTATTTCGAAGAGAACATGAATAGTCTCGATCTTCCCGCGCCTGCGCAGCTATTCGGTAATCTGCAAACCACGGTCGGCACCCTGAACCAAATTCTTGCGGCGCTCGAGAAGTTCGGTCCGCGGGTGACCGTCATCGAAGTGGCGCGCGCCGGCACGAAACTGGAGGTGCTTGCCGCGGTCGGCGCGATTTCTGCCGCGTATTACGCCGGCGCGGTGATCGGCAGCTTGGCCGTGGCCGTGCGCACGGCAGTCAGGGAACACGGACGAAGGAGGGGTGCTAGGATGAAGGCGAGGTGACCAATCATGCTGGATTCCCTACTTCTCCTTCTCGTCGGCCTGATCTGCGCCGTTCTGGCATGGGCATTCTGGCACTTTGCCGGCTGGGAGCTCATCCTGCTCTTCATGCTCCTCCCGACTTTGGTGGTAATTGTAGACAACTACAAGCTGCGCAAAGAGTTGAAGAGCGGTAAGGAGACCAAGGAGAGCGCCCAAGACTCCTCTGCCAGCCACTAGCGCTGGAAGCGCAACTCCCCCAGTTCAAAGGGCAGGGTTGAGCCTTGCATCAGCTTGGCGAGGATGGCGGCGGTACCGCAGGCGAAGGTGAAGCCGAGCGGGCCGTGGCCGACGTTGAGCCACAGGTTGGCATGGCGGGTGCGGCCCAGGATCGGGGCGCTGTTGGGAGTCGCCGGACGCAGGCCGGCCCAGGGCACCGCACGGTCGTAGTCGGCCGCATGCGGCATGGTGCCGCGGGCGATGCGCTGCAGGCTGTCGATGCGGCGCTGGTCGATGCGGCTGTCTTCCCCCACGATGTCCACCATGGCCGCCACCCGCAGGTTGGCGCCGATGCGCGCGTACAGCGTCTTGCGTTCGAAGTCGGTCACGCTGATCTCGGGCGCGCAGTGCTGTTCCCCGATGGGCGCCGTCAGGCTGTAGCCCTTGAGCGGATAGATGGGCAGGCGCACCCCGGCCGTGGCGGCCAGGTTGCGGCTCTGGACGCCCGCGGCCAGCACGAAGCTGTCCGCCATCAGGGCGCCGGTATTGGTTTCCACGCCGCTGATGCGGCCGTCCTTTTCGATCAGCCGGCTGGCTTCCGCGCGCACGATGCCGCCGAAGCGCGGGTGCGCCTTGAGCCGGTCGGCCAGCGCTTCGCAGAAGGCGTGGCAGTCCGCCACCGCCTCGCCGCGGGTGAAGATGCCGCCGGCCAGCTCGTGTTCGGCAGCCCGCAGGGCCGGCTCGCGCTCGGCGCACTGGGCCGCCGTGAGGACTTCGCGCGTGGCTTCCGACTCGGGCCGGGCCACGGCCGCGTCGAACACCTCGCGCGAGCGGTAGACCACCAGCTTGCCGGCGTCGCGCCAGGCGAATTCCTCGAACGGGATGGTCAGGCCGAGCTGGCCCATCGAGCGGCGGCTGAGCTCGCCCAGCTCGAGCAGCTTGGCCGTGGTGCGGCGGTTGTCCGTGGCATTGCAGTTGCGCAGGAATTGCAGCAGCCAGCTCCATTGGCGCGGATCGGCTTCCAGCTTGAAATGCAGGGGGCTGTCCTTCTGGAACATCCACTGCAAGCCCTTGAGCGGAACGCCGCTGTCGGCCAGCGGTGCGACATAGCGGTAGCTCAACTGGCCGCCGTTGCGGTAGCTGGCCGCCACGCCGACTTGGGGTTCGCGTTCGAGCAGGGTCACGTGATAACCCGCCTCCACCAGCCACCAGGCCGAGGACAGGCCGACGACACCGCCACCGATAACCAGAACTTGCTGCATCACTTTCTGTCGTTGTTTCCGTTGCATCAAGCTTAGGGGCAAGGGCCGCGCCCGGGCTAATGAATGTCCGTGCGGCGGCTATAACCCCTGCTCATGCAGGGCAGACCAGATGCAGACCAAGCCTTATACCCCGGCGATGGCGCGGCGGTAGAGCGCGGTGAGGATCTGTTCCTCGACACGGGTGAGGGAAGAGACCTTGCCGCGGACCAGTTCGGGTTCGCTGCTGGTCCCGCCGATCAGGACCACCATGCCGCAGCCCTTGTCCAGGTCCACCATGAAGTCGGAGCGCAGGCCGTACGCGAAGCCGAGGTGGCCGACGCCGGCGAAGCCGCCGCCTTCCACCACCTGGCGCCCGGTGCCGGGCTGGTCGAAGAACTGCTGGTTGCCCATGCCCCAGCTATATAACAGGCCTTGCTCGCTGTCGCCGTTGTGGCCGTCGAAGGTCCATTGGCGGTTGAACATGCGGGTGAGCGTTTCGGGGCGCAGGATCTGCTTGCCTTCGAAAGTTCCCTTGTTGATCAGCATGAGCATGATCTTGCCCAGGTCCGCCGCCGAGATGCGCAGGCCGCCGGTCGGGCTGAACGGCGTGGCGTTGGTGCCGGGGACGTACTTAGCCACCTCGGGCGGGATGGCGGGGGGCGCCTTGCTGTAGTCGTCCACCTGGGCAATCCAGGGGCCGTTCGCGTCCCAAACCTCGGTATCGGTGGTGCGCTTGCGGTACAGGGTGGCCAGGTCGGCCAGCTCGTCCGGCGAAAACTCGGCCGGGTAGTAGCCGCCGCGCAGGCCCAGCGGGGCCAGGATCAGGCGCTTCATCAGGCGGTCGAAGCGCTCGCCCGTCACCTTCTCCATCAGGGTGCCGATGATGCCCCAATTGAGATTGCAGTAGGTGAAGTACTCGCCCGGCGCCGCCTCGGCCGACCACATCTCGCCCTTGCCGTGGTAGCGCGCACCCGGCACCAGGATGTCCTTGAGGGCCCGGTCCGCGCCCCAGGAATAGCCGGCGGCGTCGCGCAGCGAAGCGGTGTGCGTCAGCAGCATGCGCAGGGTGATCTCGCGCGCCGGGAAATGCGGATTGCGCAGCGGGAAGCCAAGATAGATGCCGACGTCGTTGTCGAGCGCGAGCTTGCCATCCTCCACCAGGCGCATCACGCCCAGCGTGGTCACCATCTTGGAGATGGAGGCGATGCGGAACATGGTCCGCCGCGTGACGGGCGTCCCGCCGGCGCCGTCGATGTGCTGGCGTCCGGCCTGGTGTTCGTAGACCACCCGCCCGTTGCGGATCGCCAGCACCGACAGGCTCGCCAGCTGGCAGGCCGGGTTGGCGGCGATGGCATCCAGTTCGCCGTCGAGGCGGTCGATCGGCTGCCCGGCCGGGGTGCCGGCCTGCGTGTTCAGTACATGGCTGACCCCACCCAGCAATGCCAGGCCAAGCAGAGCGCGTCGTCCTTGTCGCATGGGTTTCCTCGGAGGGGCTTGAGTGGTAACAAACCGAGCATAGATTGGTATTAGAACCACTTCAAATGAATTGCCGTCGCCCGGCCATAACTTTTTGGCATGCGAACCCCGCTACAATGGGCATAACCTGTCCTCATGTGGTGGGCGGATATTTTCATGACCATGCTGCCAACATAGGCTTTACACTGAAAAACATGAGCATCAGCGATTTCAACACCGACCTGAACGACCATACGCCCCTCTACATGCAGGTGGCGCGCAAGCTCATGGACGACCTGAGCGCGGGCCGCTACAAGGTCGACCAGGCCCTGCCGTCGGAACGCACGCTGTCGGAGCAGCTGGACGTGTCCCGCGTCACCGCGCGCAAGGCGATCGACCAGCTGGTCGAGCAAGGCCTGGTGGTGCGCAAGCGCGGCTCGGGCAACTACGTCGCCCCGCGCATCGAGCAACCCCTGTCGAATCTCTCGAGCTTTTCGGAGCAGCTGCGTCAGCGTGGCCACCAGCCCGGTTCGCGCTGGCTGAGCCGCGCCGTGGTGATGGCGTCGCCCGAGGAGCAGTTGACGCTCGGCCTGTCCACCAACAACCGCGTGGCGCGCCTGGAGCGCCTGCGCCTGGCCGACGACGTGGTGATGGCCTATGAGGTCAGCATCATTCCGGCCACCGTGCTGCCCCGCCCCGAGCAGGTCGAAAGCTCGCTCTACGAATACCTGGCCAAGAGCGGCCACCAGCCGGTCCGCGCCCTGCAGCATATCCGCGCGATGAACGCCTCGGCCGAACTGGCCGCCAAGCTGGGCGTGCCGGAAGGGCAGGCGGTGCTGTTCATCACGCGCGTCGGTTACCTCCCCTCCGGCCAGCCGGTGGAACTGACCCATTCCTACTGCCACAGCGACCATTACGATTTCGTGGCCGAAATGCGCCGCGTGTCCTGAACCCCGATGAACCTCAAGACCGAAACGCCGAACCGCGAGCATGCGCAGCTGGACCAGTATCCGACTGCGCGCCTGGTCGGCGCCCTGGTCGACGACCAGCTGGTCGCGGTCAACGCCGTGCGCGCGGCCGCGCCGCAGCTGACGGCGGCGGTGGAAGCGGCGCTGCCGCGCATCGAAGCGGGCGGACGCCTGATCTATGTGGGCGCCGGCACTTCGGGCCGCCTAGGCGTGCTCGATAGCGTGGAGCTGTACCCGACCTTCTCCTGGCCGCACGAGCGCGCGCTGGCGCTGCTGGCCGGCGGCACGCAGGCGATGTTCGTCGCGGTCGAAGGCGCGGAGGACGATTTCGGCCAGGGCGGCGCCGACCTGCGCGCCGTGCAGCCCGGCGCGAACGACGTCGTGCTGCTGCTGGCGGCATCCGGCCGCACGCCGTATGTGCTGGGCGCGCTCGAAGCGGCGCGTGCCGCGGGCGCGCTGACCATCGGCTTCGCCAACAACGTCGACGCGCCGGTGGCGGCCCAGGCCCACATCGGCATCACCCTCGATACCGGTTCGGAGATCATCTCCGGCAGCACCCGCCTGAAAGCCGGCACATCCCAGAAGATCGCCCTCAATACCTTTTCCAGCGCCTTGATGGTCCGCCTGAACAAGGTGTACGGGAACCTGATGGTAGACTTGAAGCCAACCAACGCCAAGCTGGTGGCCCGGGCCGTGCGCCTGACCATGATCGCGACCGGCGCCGACGAGGCGCGCGCGAAAGAGGTCCTGTCGCAGTGCGGTTTCCATGTCAAAGTCGCCATCGTGGCCTTGTCCCGTAACCTTTCGGCCGACCACGCGCGCGCCCTGCTCGACCAGGCGCGCGGCAGTGTGCGGCGAGCCCTCGCCGGATAGATGAAGACAACGAATCCTTGGCTGTGGGTGCCTTCCCTGTACTTCGGCCAAGGCATTCCGTACGCCGTCGTGATGACGCTCTCGGTCATCATGTACAAGAACACCGGGGTGTCCAACACCGACATCGCCCTCTATACCAGCTGGCTGTACCTGCCCTGGGTGATCAAGCCCCTGTGGTCGCCGCTGGTGGACATGTTCCGCACCAAGCGTTTCTTCATCGTTTCGCTGCAGTTCGTGATGGGTGCGGCGCTGGCGCTGGTCGCCTTGACGCTCAAGATGCCGGCCTTCTTCCAGATGAGCATTGCCGTGTTCTGGCTGATGGCTTTCGCGTCCGCCACCCACGATATCGCGGCTGACGGCTTCTACATGCTCGGCATGCCGGGCAAGCAGCAGGCGGCCTTCGTCGGCGTGCGCAGCGTGTTCTGGCGCGTCGCGCAGATCACGGCGCAGGGCGGGGTCGTCTGGATGGCCGGCACGCTCGGCGAACAACTGGCGGACGTGCGCCTGGCCTGGTCCATCGTGCTGTTCGCGCTGGGCGTGCTGTTCGTGCTGCTGTTTGCATGGCACCAGTTCGTCCTGCCGCGGCCTGAGGAAGACAGGGCGGTCGGCGGTTCCGACCACGTGGCCGAATTCTTCCGCACCTTTTCGAGCTTCTTCGCCAAGCGCGACATCTGGCTGATCCTCGGCTTCATCCTCAGCTTCCGCCTGGGCGAGGCGCAGCTGGTCAAGCTGGTCGCGCCCTTCCTGCTCGACCCGGTCGACAAGGGTGGACTGGGCCTGACCACGGCGGACGTGGGGATTGCCTACGGCACGGTGGGCATGCTGGCGCTGGTCGCGGGCGGGTTGCTGGGCGGCGTCTACATTGCCCGCATCGGCCTCAAGCGCGCCCTTTGGCCGATGGTGTTCGGGATGCACCTGCCGGATCTGGTGTTCGTGTATCTGGCCACGGCGCAGCCGCAGCACCTGACCACAGTGTCGGCCTTCATCGCCATCGAGCAGTTCGGCTACGGCTTCGGCTTCACGTCCCTGATGCTGTACATGATGATGGTCGCGCAGGGCGAGCACAAGACCGCCCACTACGCGATCTGCACCGGCTTCATGGCGCTCGGGATGATGCTGCCCGGGATGTGGAGCGGCTGGCTCCAGGACCACATCGGCTACCCGCACTTCTTCACGTGGGTGATCCTGGCGACGATCCCGAGCTTCCTCGTGGTGCTGGCACTCCCGCTC
>DASRUW010000333.1:0-6290 GCA_035655255.1 Telluria sp.
TGGAAGGCGGAGGATGTCGTGCGTATCCGCAGCCACGGCCTGACGCGCAACCTCACGACGGAGTTCGCACGCGCGCATGTCGTGTGCCAGGCCGGCCTGGCGGCGGACAAGATACGCGCCGAACTGTCCCACGGTTGGGTCACACGCGTACCCGAGGGGCTCGACCCCTGTTTCCCGGACCAGGCGCTGGATGTATTCACCCTCGCCACCGAGAACGTGAGCTTCAGCCCGGACACCTTGACCCTGGCCAGCGCCGCTCCGCGCGAGGACACGCTCGAAGGCAGCAACAACTGGGTAGTCGCACCCAGCCGCACGCGCACGGGGCGGCCGTTGCTCGCCAACGATCCGCACCGCGCCTATTCCACGCCATCGCTGCGCTACATCGCCCATCTGAGCGCGCCGGGCCTGGACGTGATCGGCGCCGGGGAGCCCGCGCTGCCGGGCATCTCGATCGGTCACAACGGCCGGATTGCCTTCGGCCTGACCATCTTCAGCATCGACCAGGAAGACCTCTACGTCTACGCCCTGAATCCGGCCAACCCGCGCCAGTACCGCTATCGAAGTGGCTGGGAGGACTTCCGCGTGGTGAAGGAGAAGATTGCTGTGCGTGGAGCGAAACCGGTGACGGCCGAACTGCGCTTCACGCGTCATGGTCCGGTGATCTTCGAAGACCCCGGCAAACAGCGTGCGCTCGCCGTGCGCACGGCATGGAACGCACCCGGCATGGCGCCGTATTTCGGCAGCATCGAGTACATGCGCGCCCGGGATTTCGACGGCTTCCGCGCGGCCATGACGCGCTGGGGCGCGCCGACCGAAAACCAGGTCTACGCGGACACAGACGGCAACATCGGCTGGGTGGCGGGCGGCCTGGCGCCGGTGCGCCCGAACTGGGACGGCCTGATGCCGGTGCCCGGCGATGGCCGGTACGAGTGGCAGGGCTTTTTGCCGGGGACGCAGCTGCCGTCCGTGCTCAATCCGAAAGAGGGATACTTCGCCAGCGCGAACGAGATGAATCTCCCTCCTGACTTCCCGAACCGGGAGCGCAAGCTTGGCTTCGAATGGCCGGACGGATCGCGGGCCCAGCGTATCCGCGAACTGCTCGCGGCCAATCCGAGGGCCGGCGTCGACGACATGCAGCGCATGCAGAACGACCTGGTCTGCCTCCCCGCGCGCCGCCTCGTGGCATTGCTCAAGGGTTTGACGGCGGCGGAGCCGCGCACCCAGACGGCCCTCGCCTTGCTCTCCGGCTGGAACGGCGAGGAGGGCGCGGCGTCGCCGGCGGCGGCGCTGTACGAGGTTTGGTGGTCGCGCTACCTTGGCGACGCCTACAAGGCCGCCGTGCTGGAGCCGGCCGCCGTGCGCGCGATGGGCGCGCCGAACGCCACCGCGATGCTGAACGCGCTCGAACACCCGCGCCAACTATTCGGTGCCGACGCGGAGCGCAAGCGCGACCAGGTGCTGCTCACCAGCCTGGCCGGCGCCGCGCAGGAGATGGAGCGCCTCCAGGGGCCGGATCCGCAGCGCTGGCGGTGGGGCGGCCTGCTCACGAGCTTCTTCGTGCATCCGCTGTCGCCGCTGGTCGATGCGGCCACCCAGCGGCGCATCAACGTGGGACCGTTCCAGCGTGGCGGCGGCTCGTACACCCTGAATCTGTCGGCCTATCAGATCTCGAATTTCTGGCATATCCACGGACCGTCGTTCCGGATCGTGATCGATGTCGGTGCCTGGGACAATTCACGTGCCATGAACACGCCTGGGCAGTCGGGCGATCCGGCCAATCCGCACTATCGCGATCTGGCGCCGATGTGGGCGGCGGGCGAGTACTTCCCGTTGCTGTATTCGCGCGCCGCGGTCGACGCCGCGACGACGGAGACGATCGAGCTGGTGCCCGCGCGCTGATCAGAGCCTTGCTTCCAACCAGGCGCGCAGGTCCGCGAAGGGCCGCGCGGCATCGGTCTCGTTGAAGACTTCGTGGAAGAAGTGGTCGTAGAGGTGCAGTTCGGCCAGCGCCGGGGGCGCCGCGGCGAAGAAGCGCCGGCTGCCGTCGGCGTCGACCAGCCGGTCGTCGCCGGCGACCAGCATCAAGGTGGGCACCGCCAGTTCGGCGGCATGGGCCTGGCAGAAGTCGATCGAGCGCAGCATCGATCGCAACAGGCGCGCGCTGATCTTCGCGTGCACCAGCGGATCGGCCTTGTACGCGGCCAGCACCTCGGTACGATGGGACAGCTTGCTGGCATCCAGCCCGTTGGGCACGCCGAACCAGGGCGCGATCCGCTCCAGCATGCGCAGCATTGCCGTCTCGATGCCGGACAGGCGCACGGAGAGCGCCGGCGAGGACAGGACCAGGCCCCGCAAAGGCGACACCCGGGCGAGGGCAAAGCGGCAGGCGAAGAGCCCGCCCATGCTGTGTCCGAACAGGAAAGGCGGCTGGTCGAAGCGGGCCGCGAAATCGTCCACCACGATTTGCGCGTCCTGAAGTATGGGATCGCCGTTCGTCACGTCGCCGCGCTTGCCGCCGGAGCGGCCATGGCCGCGATGGTCGTAGGTGCGCACCGAAAGACCGCAGCCATTGAGGAATTCCGCCACGTGGCGGTAGCGGCCGGAGTGCTCACCCAGGCCGTGCAGCAGCACGATGCTGCCGCGCGCCTCGCTCACCGGCAGCAGGTAGTCGGTGACGTGGAGCGGCGTCCCGTCGGCCGCGCTGAGCGTGCGCCGCTCGGTCCTGCCTTCGACAGCGCTTATTGGACGCCCCAGACGATGTCGTGCTGGCCGTCGCGCGCCGCGCGCAGCATCTCCAGCAAGGGGTAGGCGCGGGCGGCGAAGCTGACGACCTCCACGCCTTCGTGGTCCTGGTCGTCCGTGTCGACGTTGTGATGTGCGTGCACGTCGCGCGCCACTTCCTCGGAGGCCGGGTGCATCCTGCTCTCCTCGATTTCGCGTTCGAGCAGCTGCACGGCCCGTGGCGCTTCGGCGGCGGTGATCACGCCGCGGTTGACATCCTTACCGAGCAGATCGAGCATGCGCTTGGCGTGTTCCTTGTACATCACGACGTCGGCTGCAGCTTTGGAACGAAAGGTGATAAGCATGGCGGCTTCCTGAGTCTCGATTTTGTGTTTAAAAGATAACACGTCTGGCCAATTGCGTGCGATCTATTGGAGCTTGAACCCGCCCAGGAACTGCTCGACCTGCTCCGGGCCGGCCGCGCCGGGCGGCCCCAGCACGATCACCTGGTAGATCCGCTTGTCTTTCGCTTCGAAGTGGCCATTCAGCCGCACCGGCTGGCCGTTGCGCATGCCGGTCGCTTCGATGTCGACGGCGCGGCCCGCAGCGCGCTTCTCGCTGGTCACGGTGGCGCCGATATTGCGCACCAGCGCCGTCTTCATCGCGTCGAGCGCGGCCTGGGCGCGCGCGGCGTCCGGCGCCTCCGCGCTGCCGACCGCGAACACCGTGCCTTCGACTTCGGCGGCGGTCATGGTCATGTTGACCGTCAGGCCGTCCAGGTTGATGCTGCGGGTGTAGGTCGCCGGCTTGTCCGGGAACAGGGCGTGATAGGGCGCGTCCGGGCTGGCGTAGTCGCGCCAGTTGAAGGTGGGGTTGCAGGCGGCGAGGGCGCCGCACGTGAGGAGGATCAGGGCAAGGGTACGCATTGCGCGATGGTAGCAGTTGCGCGGCCGCTGGTCAGTTTCCGGTTGGGCGGTTTGGCGGCGTGAACAGGCCGCGCCGGTATTCGATCGCTTCGGACACGTGCTCGGAACCGACGCCTTCGGCTCCGGCCAGGTCGGCGATGGTGCGCGCCACCCGCAGCACGCGGTGGTAGGCACGGGCCGACCATTCGAACTGCGTCATGGCGCGCTTGAGGATGGCCTGGCCGTGGGTATCGGGTTGGCACAGGCGGTCGATCTCGCGCGTGCCCAGATGCTGGTTGGCCTTTCCTTGCCGCTCCAGCTGGCGGGTGTGGGCGCGCAGGACGCGCGCGGCGATGACGGTGGACGGTTCGCCCTCGGCCTGGCGCGCGATCTCCTCGGGCGTCAGCGCGGCCACCTCGATCTGGATGTCGATCCGGTCCAGCAGAGGGCCGGACAAGCGCTGCTGGTAGCGCTGGATCCGTTCGTTCGAGCAGCGGCACTCGGCGCCGGCCTGGGCCAGGTAGCCGCAAGGACAGGGGTTCATCGCCGCGATCAGCTGGAAGCGCGCCGGGAAGTCGGCATGGCCGGCGGCGCGCGCGATGCTGACGCAGCCCGATTCGAGCGGCTGGCGCAGCACTTCCAGCACGCGGCGCTCGAATTCGGGCAGTTCATCGAGGAACAGCACACCGTGGTGGGCGAGTGAGACTTCGCCCGGCCGCGGCGGCGAGCCGCCGCCGATCAGGGCCGGCGCGGAACTGGTGTGGTGCGGGCTGCGGAAAGGGCGCAGCTTCCAACGCTCCGGAGAGAAGCCGCCGTTCAGCGAGTGGATCGAGGCCGACTCCAGCGCTTCCTCGTCGCTCATGGGCGGCAGCAGGCCGGCGAAGCGCGTGGCCAGCATGGTCTTGCCGGCGCCGGGCGGGCCCAGCATGAGCACGGAGTGGTGGCCGGCCGCCGCCACCTCCAGCGCGCGCTTGACCCGCGGCTGGCCCTTCACATCGGAAAAGTCGGGATACGCGGGGTCGCCGCGAGGCGGTGGAGGGACGTGGCGCGCGAGCGGCGCCGCGCCGGACCGCGCGAAGTGAGCGCATACTTCCGCCAGGGTCGCCGCCGGCAGGATGACCGCATCCTCGGCCAGCGCCGCTTCGTCGGCATTGGCGCGCGGGACGATGAAGGCGCGTTTGTCGCCGGCCCGCTGCAAGGCCACCGCCATGGCGAGCGCGCCGCGTACCGGCCGCAATTCGCCGGTGAGGGACAGCTCGCCCGCCAGCTCGTAGTCTTTCAGCTTGCGCGCCGCGATCTGGTCCGACGCGGCCAGGATGCCGATCGCCATCGGCAGGTCGAAGCGACCCGATTCCTTGGGCAGGTCCGCCGGAGCCAGGTTGACCGTGATGCGCCGCACCGGAAAATCGAAACCCGAGTTCTGCAGCGCCGCGCGCACGCGGTCTTTCGCTTCGCGCACCTCGGCGTCGGGCAGGCCCACGATGGTGAATCCCGGCAGGCCCTTGGCCAGGTTGACTTCGACGATGACGCTGGGCGCCTCCATGCCGCACAAGGCGCGGCTGAATACGACAGCTAGACCCATTGGCGACCTCCGGAATGAAGTGACGATGCTGCTCCAGGACGATCCGCTCCCGTTTGCGCTGGCTTAAACGTGCGTGCGCCGCAGCAAATTCCCCACCTGATGGGGTGGCGCGCGCTGTGGTCGATTCGCTACCTTTGACACTTTGCACAGCAGCAGAGGGAGTCGAAGTGAGCGTGATACTGGCATCGGAAGGCGTCGTCGCCCAGCCTGGGGGCGTCCTGCATTTCAGCGATTTTCTGACCACGGATGCGTATCCGGGATACGAATATGTGGTCCTGATCGGACTGGACCTGGAGCGCTATCCGCAAGGGACGAACGTGGCGCGCGGTGCGCTGTCGGGCAACGGCCACACGCTCGACTTCACGCAGCGCAGCGGGGACTATCACAGCTGTTCCGCCATCTTCACCTACACCACCAACGGCTATTTCAACGACACCCTCGGCTACCTGCAGGACCTGACCTACGTCGCGCCCCCCAACACGGGACGCGTCGAGGTGTTCACCCTGCACGGTTTCGGGGCCCAGGGCACGCCGGATGCCGCCCTCAAGTCCACGCTCGAGACGGCCCTGACCAGCAGCGACCTGTTCAGCGTCGGTGCCTATCCGGCCTGGACCGACTTGAACAAGACCGCCCACACGCCGGTGTTCTACCCCGGTTATCCAGGCGCCGCCTCGGGGCTGATCGGAACGCTCAGTTTCGTCACCCGCACCGATCTGGTCGATTCGTCGCCCCACGTCGCGACCCCGACGGAGATCGCGGCCGTGGCCGAAGCCTATGTCGGCGGCGTGTGGGACCAGGCCGGCGGCTGGGTGCTGGCCAACAGCATTGCCGCCTCGGCCGGCTCGGCCTTGCCGCTGAGCGCCCTGGTGCCGAACCCGGAAGATGCCGCGCCTAGCTCCGCCGGGCAGTGGCGGGTGGAGTTCAATAGCCTCGACGCCAGCCTGTATGACCAGAGTACCTGGATGGCACGCCTGCGCCCGGGCGACATCGTCACCTTCGGCAACCGCGAAGGCGGCGGCGGTAAGATCTTCACCGTGGTCGACGGGACCGGCTATGCCGCCTGGATCGTCGATTGCACGGGG
>DASRUW010000334.1:0-4158 GCA_035655255.1 Telluria sp.
GTCGTACAAGGCTTCCGCGATGTCGGTGATGTCGGTCCACTTCATGGCGCGTCCCTCAATGGTTCTCGCTGGCGTGGTTGATGGTGTATTTCGGGATTTCGATGACCACGTCCTGGTCGGCCAGCACGGCCTGGCAGGACAGGCGCGACTCCGCTTCCAGGCCCCAGGCCTTGTCCAGCAGGTCTTCCTCGGTCTCGGTGGCTTCGTTGAGCGAATCGAAGCCTTCCCTCACCACCACGTGGCAGGTGGTGCAGGCGCAGGACTTCTCGCAGGCGTGTTCGATCTCGATGTCGTTGGCAAGCAGCGCGTCGCAGATCGACTGGCCGGCGGGCGCTTCGATCACGGCGCCTTCCGGGCACAGTTTGGCGTGCGGGAGGATGACGATTTGGGGCACTTCTGAAACCTTTACGATGGATGAATCAAACCTGGTCGAGCGTCTTGCCCGCCAGTGCGGCGCGCACGCTCTGGTCCATGCGGCGCGCGGCGAATTCCTCGGTGCCCGCGGCCAGCGCCTCGACCGCGCGCTTGAGGGCGTCGCGTTGTTCCGGCCGGTCGCGGCTGGCCTCGACGGCGTTGCCCACCTCGAGCATCAGGTCGTCGATGGCGGCGCGCTCGTCCTCGTCCATCAACTCGCCGTCCGTGTCCAGCGCGGAGCGGGTGGCCAGCAGGATGCGCTCGGCCTCCACCAGCTCCTCGCGCAGCGCGCGTTGTTCCGCGTCCGCCTGCGCGGAGCTGTAGGAGTCCTGCAGCATGCGCGCGATTTCGTCGTCGGCCAGGCCGTAGGACGGCTTGACGGCGACCGAGGCCTCGACGCCGGAGCGCATCTCGCGCGCCGTCACGTTCAGGAGGCCGTCCGCGTCCACCTGGTAGGTGATACGGATGCGGGCCGCGCCGGCCGCCATCGGCGGAATGCCGCGCAGTTCGAAGCGCGCCAGCGAACGGCAGTCGGACACCAGTTCGCGCTCGCCCTGCAGCACGTGCACGGCCATGGCGGTCTGCCCGTCCTTGAAGGTGGTGAACTCCTGGGCCCGGGCGCAAGGGATGGTCGAATTGCGCGGAATGATCTTCTCGACCAGGCCGCCCATGGTTTCCACGCCGAGGGACAGCGGCGTCACGTCCAGCAGCAGCCAGTCGTCGCCCGGCGCGCGGTTGCCGGCCAGGAGATTGGCCTGGATGGCGGCGCCGAGGGCCACGACCTTGTCCGGATCGATGTTCGCGTGCGGGATGGTGGAGAAGAAGTCGCTCACGGCGCGCCGGATGTGCGGCATGCGCGTGGCGCCGCCCACCATCACCACGCCGTCCACGTCCTCGACGGAGACGTTGGCGTCGCGCAGGGCCTTCTTCACGGCGGTCATGGTCTTGGCCACCAGGTGCTTGGTGATGTCGGCGAAGACTTCGGCCGTGACGGTGACGTTGACGATCTCGCCGGACTTGAGGATGGCTTCCACCACCGTGTCCGCGTTGGTCGACAGCAGTTCCTTGGCCTGGCGCGCCTTGACCAGCAGCCTGGCCGTGTCCTCTTCCGACAGCGGCGCGAGCTTGGCCTGCTCGATGATCCAGCAGAACAGGCGGTGGTCGAAGTCGTCGCCGCCCAGGGCCGAGTCGCCGCCGGTGGACAGCACTTCGAACACGCCCTTGGACAGCTTCAGGATCGAGATGTCGAAGGTGCCGCCGCCCAGGTCGTAGACGGCGTAGATGCCTTCCTTGCCGTGATCGAGCCCGTAGGCGATGGCCGCGGCGGTCGGCTCGGACAGGAGGCGCAGCACGTTCAGGCCCGCCAGCTGCGCAGCATCCTTGGTGGCCTGGCGCTGGGCGTCGTCGAAATAGGCCGGCACCGTGATGACGGCGCCCACCAGGTCGTCGCCCAGCACGTCCTCGGCCCGCTGGCGCAGGGTGGCAAGGATCTCGGCGCTCACCTCGACCGGACTCTTCACGCCCGCCACGGTGCGGATCTGCACCATGCCCGGCGCGTCCACGAAGTCGTAGGGCATGTTCTCGACGTGGGCGATGTCCTTCAGGCCGCGGCCCATGAAACGCTTGGCGGAGACGATCGTGTTCTTCGGGTCCTGGGTGCGCGCGGCGGCGGCCTTGTAGCCGATGTTGGCGTTCCCGCCCGGCAGATAGCGCACGACCGAGGGCAGCAGCGGGCGGCCGTCCTCGTCGCTCAGCACCTCGGGGATGCTGGAACGGACGGTGGCCACCAGCGAATTGGTGGTGCCAAGGTCGATGCCGACGGCCAGGCGATGCTGGTGCGGCGCGGTGGACATGCCGGGTTCGGCGATTTGAAGCAGTGCCATATCTCTTGTTATCAGTGCTGCAGGTCGTCGAGCGCGCGCCCGACTTCTTCCGCGAACTTATCGAGGAACATGAGCGCGCGCACGCTCTGCGCCGCGTGCTTGTAATCGTGGGCGTCGAGCTGCTGGCCGACCGTGAGCAGGCGCGCCTTGCGGTCGACGCGAACCTGCCGGTCCAGATGCTCGAGCGCGTCCAGGTCGCCGTCGCCCTTGGCCTCGGCCAGGGCTTCGCGCCACTCCATCTGCTGCATCAGGAATTCCATCGGCATGGCCGTGTTGGATTCGACCTCCAGCGGCACGCCCGCCAGTTCGCACAGGTAGGCGGCGCGCTTTTGCGGCTGGCGCAGGGTCTGGTAGGCCTCGTTGGCGCGCGTGGCCCACTGCATCGCGACCCGCTTCTCGGCATCGGTGGCGTTGACGAAGCGGTCCGGATGCACCTTGCCCTGCACTTCCCGGTAGGCCGCGTCCAGCGCGCCCTGGTCCACCTCGAAGCGGACCGGAAGGCCGAACAGGTCGAAATGGTTCTGCATCAGATGCGGAAGCTCTCGCCGCAGCCGCACGCGTCTTTCACGTTCGGGTTATTGAAGCGGAAGCCTTCGTTCAGACCTTCGCGCGCGAAGTCGAGCTCCGTGCCGTCGATGTAGGCCAGGCTTTTCGGGTCGACGTAGAGCTTGACGCCGTGCGACTCGAACACCAGGTCGTCCGGCGTCGCCTCGTCCACGTATTCCAGCTTGTAGGCCAGGCCCGAGCAGCCCGTGGTGCGGACGCCGAAACGCAGGCCGATACCCTTGCCGCGCCGCTCGATGTAGCGCGACACGTGCTTGGCTGCCTTTTCGGTCAGTGTGATCGCCATGGTTTACCCTTGCGCAGCTTCTTCCTGGTGCTTGGCGCGGTAGTCCTGCACCGCGGCCTTGATCGCGTCCTCGGCCAGGATCGAGCAGTGGATCTTCACCGGCGGCAGCGCCAGTTCTTCCGCGATCTGGGTGTTCTTGATCGTCAGGGCCTGGTCCAGCGTCTTGCCCTTGACCCATTCGGTCACCAGGGACGACGAGGCGATGGCCGAGCCGCAACCGTAGGTCTTGAACTTGGCGTCCTCGATCACGCCGCCGGCGCCGACCTTGATCTGCAGCTTCATCACGTCGCCGCAGGCCGGGGCGCCGACCATGCCGGTGCCGATCGACTCGTCACCTTTTTCGAACGAACCGACGTTGCGCGGGTTCTCGTAGTGGTCCAACACTTTATCGGAATATGCCATTTTGATGACTCCTTAAATTCGGTTTAGTGGGCTGCCCATTGGATCGAGTTGATGTCGATCCCGTCCTTGTACATTTCCCACAGGGGCGACAGTTCGCGCAGCTTGCCGACCTTCGACTTGAGCAGGTTGACCGCGAAGTCGATGTCTTCCTCGGTGGTGAAGCGGCCGATCGTGAAACGGATCGAGCTGTGCGCCAGTTCGTCGCTGCGGCCCAGGGCGCGCAGCACGTAGGACGGTTCCAGGCTGGCCGAGGTGCAGGCCGAGCCGGACGAGACGGCGATGTCCTTGATCGCCATGATCAGCGATTCGCCCTCGACGTAGTTGAAGCTCACGTTCAGGTTGTGCGGGACGCGGTGCTCCATGTCGCCGTTGATGTAGACCTCTTCGATCTCGGACAGGCCATTGGCCAGGCGGTCGCGCAGCGCCTTGATGCGCACGATCTCGCTGTCCATCTCTTCTTTCGCGATGCGGAAGGCTTCGCCCATGCCGACGATCTGGTGGGTCGGCAGCGTGCCCGAACGCAGGCCGCGCTCGTGGCCGCCGCCGTGCATCTGCGCCTCCAGGCGCACGCGCGGCTTGCGGCGCACGTACAGGGCGCCCACGCCTTTC
>DASRUW010000335.1:0-4472 GCA_035655255.1 Telluria sp.
GCGGCTTGTGCACCAGCGCCTGCGCCACCAGCACCCGGCGCTTCATGCCGCCCGACAGCGCGCGCATGTTGACGTCAGCCTTGACGGTCAGGTCGAGGTTTTCCATGACCTCGTCGATCCAGGCGTCATTCTTCTTCAGGCCAAAGTAGCCCGATTGCAGGCGCAAGGTCTCGCGCACGGTGAAGAAGGGGTCGAACACCAGTTCCTGCGGCACCACGCCGAGGTTGCGGCGGGCGTTGCGAAAGTCGGTCACCACGTCGTGGCCGTGCACCTGGATGCTGCCGGCGTCGGGCCGGATCAGGCCCGCGATGGTGGAGATGAGCGTGGTCTTGCCGGCGCCGTTCGGGCCGAGCAGGCCGAAGAACTCGCCTTGTTCGATCGTCAAGGAGACGCCGCCAAGCGCCTTCAGCGACTTGTAGCTCTTCTCGACGTGGTTGATCTGGATTGCAGCGGGCATCTGGTCGGACGGGTTGCCGGGGAACCGACCATTTTACAAGAAACTGGCGCCTCGCATCGGGCGAGGCGTCATCCCCGCGGCAGCGGGGACCTCTGGTAGGAAGCAGGCGGCACGCAGCGCACCAGGGGTCCCCGCTAAGGGGGGCGCCGAGCCCGGGGATGACGGCGGGTGCCTCAGGCCAGGAGGCCGTCGACGCCGTAGACGGTGGCCAGGCTCAGCATCCCGGCCGGGATGTTGTGGAAGGTGAGCGAAGCGCCGAGCGCCTTGGCCGTGCGCTGCCAGGCCAGGAGCACCGCGACGGCCGAGGAGTCGGCCGCCTTGATGCCGCCCAGGTCGATCTCGCGCTGGCCGCCCCGGATCGCGGCGCAGCCCTGCTCGAGGGCGGTGCGCGCGTTCTCGAAGGTGATCGCTTCGACCGTCAGCATTATTTGCCGGCCTTCATCGGCTTGCTGGCCAGTTGCACGTTGCGGTCGTGCAGCTTCTTGATCAGGCCATCGATGCCGGTCTTGTTGATCTCGCTGGCGAAGGTGCCCTTGTAGGTCTCGACCAGCCAGGCGCCCAGCACGTTGATGTCGTAGATCTTCCAGCCGGACGCTTCCTTGGTCAGGCGGTAGTTGAGGGTGACCGGCTCGCCGCGGGTGACGTTCACCTGCGAGCGCACTTCGACCTCGGTGTCGGAGTCGGAGGCGCGCATCGGCTTGAACTCGACCGTCTCGTTCTTGATCTGCGACAGGGCGCCGGCGTAGGTGTGCACCAGCAGGGCGCGGAACTCGGTCTGCAGGGATTTCTGCTGCTCCGGGGTGGCCTGGCGCCAGAAGCGGCCGGCCGCCATCGCGGTCGACTTCTCGAAGTCGACGTAGGGCAGGATCTTGGCGTCGACCAGGTCCATCAGCTTCTTCTGGTTGCCGGCCTGGATCTCCTTGTCGGCCTTGACGGTCTCGATCACGTCGTTGCTGATGCGCTTGACCAGCGCGTCGGGTTTTTCGTCGGCGGCGACGGCGGGGCCGGCAGCCAGGAAGGCGATCGTGGCGACCGCGAACAGGTGTTTGAGAAATTTCATGATGGTCTTGATCGTTAAACGGGTTCTCGGGTTAACAGATTCGGTTCCGTCCCGGATGACACTATTTTGTGTCTGATTGTTTCTCCGGCGCGGCCGGCACGGGCGCGGTGGCGTCCTGGTCGGCCTTGTCTTGCTTGTCCAGCTTGTCTTGCGTGTCCTGCTTGTCTTCCTTCTTCTCGCCGTCGAAGATGCGGCTTTCGCGGCGCTGCAGGAAGCCGTCGCGGATGAATTCATAGCGGTCGAGCGCAGCCTCTTCCAGCAGGTTGCTGGCGTCCAGGATGGCGGCGCGCTGGTCGATCACGCGCACGCCGGCGCCCACGTTGCGCCAGTTGACCGGCTCCTTGTAGGCCCACGGGTCGGCCTTCCAGTCCAGCGGCAGGGCGGCCGTGTCGCGCACCGTAGATGGGCCCAGAAGCGGCAACATCAAGTAGGGACCGGACGGAACGCCCCAGGCGCCCAGGGTCTGGCCGAAGTCCTCGCTGTGCTTGCGCAGGCCGGCGCTCGAGGCGACATCGACCAGGCCGAGGATGCCCACGGTCGAGTTGAGGGCGACGCGGGCGAGATCGGAAGCGCCGTCCTTGCCCTTGCCCTGCAGCAGGTTGTTGGCGCCGGTCCAGATGTCGGCCAGGTTGCCGAAGAAATTGTTCACGCCGGTCTGCACGAACTGCGGCAGCACCCGCTTGTAGGCGGTGGCGGCCGGCTTCAGGGCGACGCGGTCGACCGTATCGTTGAAGGCGAACACGGCACGGTTGTATTTCTCGAGCGGGTCCTTGGGATTGGCGTTCTCGGACGAGGCGCAACCGGTCAGCGCGGCGGCCAGCGCCAGCGCGAACAGGGGTCGCCGCCAGCGCGGCTCGGAATGCGTCATTGACTGCCACCCTTCCCTTCGGCGGCCTTGCTGTAGATGAACTGATTGATCAGGTCTTCCAGCACGGCTGCGGATTGCGTGCGGGCGATGCGGTCGCCCTGGCCCAGGTTGGCGGTGTCGCCACCGGGTTCGATGCCCACGTACTGTTCGCCCAGCAGGCCGGCGGTGAGGATCTTGGCCGAGCTGTCCTTGGGGAACTTGTAGCCCGCGTCCATGTCGATCATGACGAGGGCCTGGTAGCTCTTGTCGTCGAAACGGATCGAGGTCACCCGGCCCACCACGACGCCGGCGCTCTTGACGGCCGCCTGCGGCTTGAGGCCGCCAATGTTATCAAACTTGGCGCTGATCGTATAAATCGACTTGAACGAGCCGATCGAGCTGACGTTGCCGGCCTTGAGCGCCAGGAACAACAGGGAGGCCGCGCCCGCGATGACGAACAAGCCTACCCAGAGATCGATGGTTTTGCGGTGCATTTCGACAATCCTTATTTATTGAACATCAGGGCCGTGAGGACGAAGTCCAGTCCCCAGACCAGCAGCGAAGCGGTGACCACGGTGCGGGTGGTGGCGCGCGCCACGTCTTCCGGCGTGGGCTGCGCCTGGTAGCCCTGGAACAGGGCGGTGAAGGTCACCACCACGCCGAACACGACGCTCTTGATCACGCCGTTGAAAATGTCTTTCCAGATATCCACCCCGGCCTGCATCTGCGACCAGAAGGCGCCGGCGTCCACGCCGATCAGGCGCACGCCGATCAGGTAGCCGCCCACGATGCCGACGGCGCTGAAGATGGCGGCCAGGATCGGCATGGCGACGATGCCGGCCAGAAAGCGCGGGGCCAGCACGCGCTGCACCGGATTGATCGCCATCATTTCCATGGCCGAGAGCTGCTCGCCGGCCTTCATGAGGCCGATCTGGGCCGTGAGCGAGGTGCCGGCGCGGCCCGCGAACAGGAGGGCCGTCACGACCGGGCCCAGCTCGCGCAGCAGGGACAGGGCGACCACCTTGCCCAGCTGCTCCTCGGCGCCGTAGGAATTGAGCGTGTAGTAGCCCTGCAGGCCCAGCACCATGCCGACGAACAGGCCGGACACGACGATGATCACCAGCGAATAATTGCCGATGAAGTGGATCTGCTCGGAGATGAGGGCCGGGCGGCGCAGGGCGCCCAGGCACTGGCCGAGCAGCACCAGCAGCGAGCGCGCGGCGAAGCCGGTGTGCTCGACCACCTCGCGCACGGGGCGGCCGATCCATTCGAGGAAGCGGCCGATCATGCGGCGGCTCCCAGGCCAAGGTCGTCGGCCAGGCTGCGGCCGGGATAGTGGAAGGGCACCGGACCGTCCGGCGCCGCGCTGACGAATTGTTTCACGTAAGGATCTTCGGATTGGCGCATGTCGGCCGGCGTGCCGTGCGCGACGATTTTGCCGGCGGACATAAAGTAGACGTAGTCGGCAATCTCGAAGCACTCGTGCACGTCGTGCGACACCAGGATCGAGGTCGAGCCGAGCGCGTCGTTCAGGCGCCGGATCAGGTTGGCCGTCACCCCCATCGAGATCGGGTCCAGGCCGGCGAAGGGCTCGTCGTACATGATGAGCTGCGGGTCGAGCGCGATCGCGCGCGCGACGGCCACGCGGCGCGCCATGCCGCCGGAGATCTCGGCCGGCTTGAGGCGGTGCGCGTTGCGCAGGCCGACGGCGTTGAGTTTCATGAGCACCAGGTCGCGGATCAGTTCATTCGGCAGGTCGGTGTGCTCGCGCAGCGGAAAGGCCACGTTCTCGAACACGGACAGGTCGGTAAACAGGGCGCCGAACTGGAACAGCATGCCCATCTTGCGGCGCAGGCGGTACAGGCCGTCCGTGTCGAGCTTGTGCACCACCTCGCCGTTGACCGTGACCGCGCCGCGCTGCGGGCGGATCTGGCCGCCGATCAGGCGCAGCACCGTGGTCTTGCCGCAGCCCGAGCCGCCCATCACGGCAATGACCTTGCCGCGCGGGAAGTCCATCTGGAGATCCGACAGGATCGGACGGGTTCCATAGGCGAAGTGCAAATCACGGATTTCGACCAGGTTCGACACGGGGTGTACTCTTTAGGGGA
>DASRUW010000336.1:0-11858 GCA_035655255.1 Telluria sp.
CTGGGGCGTCGCCACCAGCGCTTTCCAGATCGAGGGCGCCGCGGCCGACGACGGGCGCGGACCCTCCATCTGGGACACGTTCAGCCACACCCGCGGCAAGATCGCCGACGGCACCAACGGCGACGTGGCCTGCGACCACTACCACCGCATGGAAGCGGACGTCGACCTGATCGCGGGGCTGAACGTGAACGCCTACCGCTTCTCGATCTCCTGGCCGCGCGTCCAGCCGGACGGCAGCGGCGCCTGGAACGAGGCCGGCTTCGCCTTCTACGAGCGGCTGCTGGACGCGCTGGAGCGCAAGGGCATCGCCGCCCACCTGACGCTATATCACTGGGACCTGCCGCAGGCGCTGCAGGACCGCGGCGGCTGGATCAGCCGCGACACCGCCCACTACTTTGCCGCCTACGCCGCCGAAGTGGCGCGCCGCTTCGGGCACCGCGTCGCGACCATCGCCACCCACAACGAGCCGTGGTGCACGGCGGACCTGGGCCACGGCATCGGCAAGTTCGCGCCCGGCATGCGCGATCCCGCGGTGGCGGTGCTGGTGTCGCACCACGTGCTGCTGTCGCACGGCCTGGCGCTGCGCGCGATGCGCGAGCAGGGCTGCCCGGCGCAGCTGGGCATCGTCCTGAACCAGTGGACGGCGGTGCCGGCCACCGACAGCGCGGCCGACCGCGCCGCCGCCGCCATCGACTATGCCAAGGGCGTGGCGTGGTACATGGACGCCCTGTTCAAGGGACGCTATCCCGAGCTGGCGCTGCGCCACGTCGACACTTCGCTGCTGCGCATCATGCCGGGCGACTTCGAATTGATCTCGCAGCCGCTCGACTTCCTGGGCGTGAATTACTACACCCGGTCGTTCGTCAGCACCGAAACGCCGCCGCGCAAGGCCCCGGCCGCGCTGGGCGTGAACGACATGGGCTGGGAAATCTATCCGCAGGGCCTGACCGACCTGCTGGTCGGCCTGCACAAGGCCTATCGCCTGCCGCCGGTGTACATTACCGAGAACGGCATCGCCGTGGCCGACCGCCTGCAGAACGGCGAGGTGAACGACCAGTCCCGCGTCGACTACCTGCACTTGCACCTGTCCGCGCTGGCCGATGCCATCGCCCAGGGCGCGGACGTGCGCGGCTACTTCTACTGGAGCCTGATGGACAACTTCGAGTGGGATTCCGGCTACGCGCGCCGCTTCGGCATCGTGTACGTGGACTACCCCACCCAGACCCGCGTCGTCAAGCGCAGCGGGATTTGGTACCGCGAATTCATCGCGGCGCAGAAAAAGCTGGTTTAATACAGGTCCCGGCAAGACCGTGAAGCGCGTGAGCACGTACACACGCGCCGCAGGAGACAACATGCAGAAGACGAAAATGTGGCTGGCGGCCCTGCTGGCCGTGGCCGGCGCCGCCCAGGCGCAAGGCCCCAGGGCAGAAGTGATTCATTGGTGGACCTCGGGCGGCGAATCGGCCGCCGTGCGCACCCTGGCCGACCGCTACCGCGCCGGCGGCGGGGTGTGGGTCGATACCGCGATCGCGGGCGGCGAACAGGCGCGCTCCGTGGTCATCAACCGCATCATGGGCGGCACGCCGCCCACCGCCGCCCAGTTCAACACGTCCAGCCAGTTCCGCGACATCGTCGACCAGGGGCTGCTGAACAACGTGGACGCCATCGCCAAGCGCGAGCAGTGGGACCGCGCGCTGCCGGAAGCGCTCCTGAGCGTGATCCGCATCCAGGGTCACTACTACGCGATCCCGATCGACATCCACATGCCGGCCTGGATCTGGTACTCGAAGGCCGCCTTCAAGAAGGCCGGCATCGCGAAAGAACCGCAGAACGTGGACGAACTGTTCGCGGCGCTGGACAAGCTCAAGGCCGCCGGCCTGATCCCGCTGGCGCACGGCGGCCAGTCGTGGCAGGAGCACATCGTCTTCATGCGCATGCTGGCCGACGCCGGCGGGCGCGACCTGTACTTCAAGGTGCTGCGCGACCGCGACCAGCGCGCCATCGCCTCGCCCCAGTTCCGCAAGGTCCTGCTGGCGTTCAAGCGCCTGCAAAGCTATGTCGATTCCGCTTCGCCGGGACGCAACTGGAACGACGCGACGGCCCTGCTCATCTCCGGCAAGGCCGGCGTGCAGATCATGGGCGACTGGGCCAAGGGCGAGCTGACCGCCGCCCACCTCAAGGCAGGGAAGGACTTCGGCTGCCTGCCCGGCCTCGGGCCGCAGTCGCTGTACCTGATCCAGGGCGACGTGTTCGTGTTCCCCCGCACCAGCAACGCCGAGGCGCTCAAGGCCCAGCAAGTGTTGGCCAACGTGATCGTCGCGCCGGCCACCCAGATCGCGTTCAACAGCCAGAAGGGCGGAATTCCGCCGCGCGCCGACATCGACGCGCGCAGCATGGACATGTGCGCGCAGGCCGGCATGGCGATCATGCACGACAAGTCGCGCCAGGCGGGCTTCGGGGAGGTCTACCTGACCCCCGACCAGAACGGCGCGCTGTTCGACATCCTGACGGCGTTCTGGAACGGCAGCATGAACGTCGACAAGGCGCAGCAGGCCATCGCGGCCGCGCTGCGCGACTGAGGCGGCGATGGCGCGCGCGAACCGCATCGTTCCCTACGCGGCGATCACGCCGATGGCGGCCACCGTGCTGGTGGCCTACCTGGGGTCGATCGTGTGGACGGTCTACATCTCCATGACCGCCTCGCGCACCTTCCCGTCCAAGGTGCTGGTCGGGCTGGCGCAGTACACCCGCCTGTTCGAGAACGAGCGCTGGATGGAGTCGGTCCAGAACATCGGCATCTACGGCCTGCTGTACATCGTCGTCAGCATGGTGCTCGGTTTCCTGCTGGCCGTGTTCATCGACCGGAACGTGAAGGGCGAGGGCGTCCTGCGCACCATCTTCCTGTATCCGTATGCGATGTCCTTCATCGCCACCGGCCTGGTCTGGCAGTGGATTCTCGGCCCGGATTACGTCGGCGAAGCGGAATACGCGCTGTACGCCATCGTGCTGGCCACCGTCTGGCAATCGGCCGGGCTGGTGATGGTATTGATGCTGGCGGGCCTGCGCGGCGTGGACGCGGAGATCTGGAAAGCGGCGCGCCTGGACGGCATCCCCACCTGGCGCGTGTACGTATCGATCGTGCTGCCGATGCTGGGACCGACCATCGCCACCGTGTTCGTGCTGCTGTCGATCGCCGTGGTCAAGCTGTACGACGCGGTGGTGGCGATGACCCAGGGCGGCCCCGGCACGGCCAGCGAGGTCCCGGCCAAGTTCGTCATGGACCACCTGTTCGGCCGCGCCAACATCGCGCTCGCATCCGCGGCGGCGGTGATGCTGCTGGTCCCGGTGCTGACCCTGCTGGTGCCGTTCTTCTATGCGCGCTGGCGCAAGGGGGCCGCATGAAGGGCAACCGTCTCGGCCGCCTCGGCCTGTACGCCTTCCTGATCGGCGCGGCGCTGTTCTTCCTGCTGCCGCTGTACGCGATGCTGGTCACGTCCTTCAAGAGCATGGACGAGATCCGCGCCGGCGGTCTGCTGGCGCTGCCGTCCGCGCCCAGCCTCGATGCCTGGCGCGCGGCCTGGAGCAACGCCTGCACCGGGGTCGCCTGCGACGGCATCCGCGGCGGCTTCTTCAACTCCATCGCCATCACGGTGCCGTCGACGATCATTCCGATCCTGCTGGGCGCGGTGAACGGCTATGCGCTGTCGTTCTGGCGCGTGCGCGGCGCGGGCTGGCTGTTCGCCATCCTGATGGTGGGCGCGTTCATTCCGGTGCAGGTGATGATCTACCCGCTGGTGCGGCTGACCGCCACGCTGGGCGTGTTCAGCTCCCTGCCGGGGATCGTCCTCGTGCACACCATCTTCGGCATGCCGGTGCTGACCCTCATGTTCCGCAACTACTACGCCGCCATGCCGCGCGAGCTGCTGCACGCCGCGCGCATCGACGGCGGTGGCTTCGTGCGCATCTTCTGGCACCTGGTGCTGCCGATGTCCACGCCGATGCTCGCGGTGGCCGCCATCCTGCAGGCGACCGGCGTGTGGAACGACTACATCCTCGGCTTGACCTTCGCGGGGCGCGACCAGCTGCCGCTGACGGTGCAGCTCAATAACGTCATCAACACCACCACCGGCGTCAAGCTGTACAACGTGAACATGGCTGCGACCATGCTCGCGTCGTTGCTGCCGCTGGCGATCTATTTCCTGTCCGGCCGCTGGTTCGTGCGCGGCATTACGGCCGGCGCTGTCAAAGGGTAGTCCATGTCGAAAGTCGCCTTGCGTTCCGTGAGCATCCGTTTGGGTGGGAAGACCATCCTGGACAAGCTCGACCTCGAGATCGAGGCGGGCGAGTTCCTGGTGCTGCTTGGGCCATCCGGCTGCGGCAAGTCCACGCTCCTGCACGGCATCGCCGGCCTGACCGAGCTCGATGAAGGCAGCGTGTCGATCGACGGCAAGGACATGACGCGCGCCGAGCCGAGCGAGCGCGGCATCGGCATGGTGTTCCAGTCGTATGCGCTGTACCCGACCATGACGGTGGCGAAGAACATGGGTTTCGGCCTGCGCATGGCCGGCGCGCCGCGCGCCGAGATCGAGCGACGGGTGGCCGAGGCGGCGCGCATGCTGCAGCTGGAAGCGCTCCTGGACCGCAAGCCCAGCCAGCTCTCGGGCGGCCAACGCCAGCGCGTGGCGATCGGCCGCGCCCTGGTGCGCCAGGCGCAGGTGCTGCTGTTCGACGAGCCCCTGTCCAACCTCGACGCCAAGCTGCGCACCGAACTGCGGCGCGAGCTGAAGCTCCTGCACGCGCGCCTGGGCGCCACCATGATCTACGTGACGCACGACCAGGTCGAGGCGATGACGCTCGCCACGCGCATCGTGGTGCTGAAGGACGGGCGCATCCAGCAGATCGGCACGCCCGAGGAGGTCTACCGCCGCCCGGCCAACCTGTTCGTGGCCGGCTTCCTTGGGGCGCCTGCGATCAACCTGATCGAAGGCGTCGTCGACGGCGAGCGCTTCACGGCCGACGGTTTTGCCGCCCTGTTGCCCGGCGCCGGCCACGCGCGGTGCGAAGCCACGCTGGGCGTGCGTCCCGAGCACCTGCGCATCGATCCGGCCGGTCCGTGGCATGCGACCGTGACCCTGGTCGAGCCGATGGGGAACCATCTCGTCGTCTGGGCCGAACTCGGTCCGCACACTGTCAGTCTGCTCGCGCCGGCCGATGCGAACCTCGTGGCGGGCAGCGCACTGGCGCTGGCCATCGATCCGTCTTCCATCCTGCTGTTCGACCGCACCAGCGGCTCGCGGCTTTCCTGAGTCCCTCATCATGCGAACTTCCCGACTTTTTCGCCCAATTTTGAAACCGCTTTCATGCGCCCTGCTGCTGGCCGGCGCCGCGCACGCTCAAACCGGGGCCGGGCCCCATGCCACGCATTGCGCGGGGCCTGCTCCCTGTGCGGGGGCGCCGGCGGCGGCCTGGCCGAACGTGGGCGCGGCATACCGGGAGGACGCGAAGATCGAGGCCAGGGTGCGCGAGATCCTGGCGGGAATGACGCTGGCCCAGAAGGTCGGCCAGATGACGCAGGGCGAAATCAAGACCGTCACCCCGGACGATGTGCGGCGCTACTATCTCGGCTCGGTTCTGAACGGCGGCGGCAGCTGGCCGGGCGGGAACAAGCATGCCAGCGCGGCCGACTGGGTGGCGCTCGCCGACCGCTACTACGACGCGTCGATGGCGACCGACATGGCCGTGAAGGTGCCGGTCATCTGGGGCATCGACGCCATTCACGGCAACAGCAACGTGGTCGGCGCCACCCTGTTCCCGCACAACGTGGGCCTGGGCGCGGCGCACGACCCGGCCCTGGTGCGCGCGATCGGCGCGGCGGTCGGCAGGGCCGTGCGCGCGACCGGCATCGCCTGGGTCTTCGCGCCGACGCTGGCCGTGGTGCAGGATCTGCGCTGGGGCCGCAGCTACGAAAGCTTCTCCAGCGATCCAGCCCTGGTGCAAAGCTACGGCAGCGCCTACGTCAAGGGACTGCAGGGCCGCTTCGGCGACGACGCCAACGTGATCGCGACCGCCAAGCACTTCATCGGCGACGGCGGCACGGACCAGGGCAAGGACCGGGGCCAGACCGTCGCCAGCGCGGCGCAGATGGCGAAAGTCCACGCCCAGGGCTACACGGGCGCGCTCGGGGCCGGGGCCCTGACCGTCATGGCCTCCTTCAACAGCTGGAAGGATCCGGCCGCGGGCATCGACTACGGCAAGATGCACGGCAGCCGCCCGCTCCTGACTGACCTGCTGAAGGAGCGCATGGGCTTCGGCGGCTTCATCGTCTCGGACTGGAACGGGATCGCCGAAGTGCCGGGCTGCCGCGAGGACAGCTGCGCCCAGGCCGTGAACGCCGGCCTGGACATGTTCATGGTGCCGGACAAGTGGAAGGACTTCATCCACAACACCATCGCCCAGGTGGAAGCGGGCGAGATCCCGATGAGCCGCATCGACGACGCGGTCGCGCGCATCCTGCGGGTCAAGCTGCGCGCCGGCCTGTTTGGCAAGCGCCCGTCGGCCAACGCCTACGCCGGCAAGCCGGAGGCCATGCAGGCGCGCGCGCTGGCGCGCCAGGCCGTGCGCGAGTCGCTGGTGCTGCTCAAGAACGAAGGCCACGTGCTCCCGCTCAAGCGCGGCGCGCGCGTGCTGGTGGTCGGCAGGGGCGCCGACAGCATGCCCATGCAGAACGGCGGCTGGTCGATCACCTGGCAGGGCACGGACAACACCAACGCGGACTTCCCGGTCGGCGACACCATCCTGGCCGGCATCCGCGCCAGCGGCGCCCAGGTGACTTACAGTGCCGACGCCAGCGGCGCCGACCCGTCCAAATTCGACGCCGTGATCGCCGTGGTGGGCGAGAAGCCCTACGCGGAAGGCGACGGCGACATCGGCCCGGCCATGACCTTGCGCCACACCAGCCGCTATCCGGAAGACCTGGCGGTGCTGAAGGCCGTGCGCGGCAAGGGAACGCCCGTGGCGACGGTGTTCCTGTCCGGCCGCCCGCTGTACGTCAACGACTTGATCAACATGTCCGACAGCTTCGTCGCGGCCTGGCTGCCGGGCACCGAAGGCGCGGGCGTGGCCGATCTCCTGTTCCGCGGCCGCTACGACTTCCGTGGCCGCCTGCCGTTCGCCTGGCCGGGCAAGGCCTGTCCGGCCCCGACGCCGCTGTTCGCCCGGGGTTACGGCCTTGGCCTGCGCGCCGTGTCCAACGTCCCCGCGCTGGAAGTCGATAGCGTGACCGCCGCGTGCGGCCGCGCCGACGTGCTGCCGGTATTCACCCAGGCCGACCGCGCCACCTTCCCGCTGGTGCTGGCCGATGCCACCGCCAGCATGCCGCTGGGCGCGGACCTCAATGCCGTGCTGCGCGTGCCCAACGCCAGCGTGGAAACGGCGCAGATCAACACCCAGCAGGACGCCAAGCGTGTGACCTGGACCGGCCCTGCGCGCCTCGCCGCGCAAGCGGCTGCCCCGCGCTCCGTGCCCGCGGTGGTGCGCGCCGACGGCGTGCTGCGCTTCGATACCGTGGTCGGCCAGGCACCCGCCGGCAAGGTCACCCTGTCGATGGGCGCTGCCACGCTCGATGCGACCAGGCTGTTCGCCCGCCTGGCGGATGGCAAGCGCCACACGGTGCAGCTGCCGCTGTCCTGCTTCACGGACCAGGGCGCGAACCTGGACAACCTGGACACGCCGTTCGGCATCGCTTCCGACGCGGCCTGGAGCGCCGCCTTCACCCGTATCGAACTGGCCGGCGGCGCGCTGCGCGACCCGGCCACCCTGAACTGCAACGGAGACCAGCCATGACCGGACCGCGCCTGCTGGCCGATGTGGGCGGCACCAATGCCCGCTTCGCGCTCGAACTCGAACCGCGCCGCTTCAGCCACGTGCACGTGCTGTCCTGCGCCGATTACCCCAGCCTCGCGGCGGCGATGACCGCCTATCTCGCCATGGACGAGGTGCGCCGCGCGGGCGAAGTGCGGGACGCTGCCGTCGCCATCGCCAATCCGGTCATGGGCGACGAGGTGTGCATGACCAATCACCATTGGCGCTTCTCGATCAACAGCATGCGCAACGAGCTTGGCCTGCGCAGCCTCCTGGTGATCAACGACTTCGCCGCGCTGGCGATGGCCCTGCCGCACCTGTCGGACGAGCAGCGCTTCCAGGTCGGCGCCGGCACGCCGGAAAACGGGCGCGCTCTCGGCCTGGTCGGTCCCGGCACCGGCCTGGGCGTGGCCGGCCTGGTGCCGTCCGGCCAGCGCTGGACCGCGCTGCCAGGGGAGGGCGGACATGCCTCTTTCGCGCCGACGGATCGCGACGAACTGCGCATCCTGAACGCGCTGTGGGAGGAGTTCGGCCACGTGTCGGCCGAGCGCCTGCTGTCGGGCCCCGGCCTGGCCATGATCCACCGCGTGCTGCACGAGGAACTGCGCACGCCGGCCGACATCACCCGCGCCGCGCTGGAAGAACGCTGCCCGCGCAGCACGGAGACGGTGGAGCGCTTCTGCGCGGTGCTGGGCAGCGTCGCCGGCAACGTCGCCCTGACGCTGGGCGCCACCGGCGGCATGTACATCGGCGGCGGCATCGTGCCGCGCCTGGGCGGCCTGTTCGCGCGTTCCCGCTTCCGCGAGCGCTTCGAAGGCAAGGGCCGCCTGTCGCCCTACCTGGCGCGCATTCCGACCTACGTCATCACCGAACCCTATCCTGCCTTCCTCGGCGTGTCGGCCCTGCTGGCCGACCACCTGCACTGATCAACCGGAGACTTCACATGGAAACCAGCACCCAGGCCGTCTACGCGGCGCCGGACACGCCCGCGGCGAATACCGCGCCTCTCGTCATCGTCACCATCCTGTTCTTCATGTGGGGTCTGCTCACGGCGCTGAACGACGTGCTGATCCCGCACCTGAAGGCGGTCTATACCCTGACCTACGTGCAGGCGATGCTGGTGCAGTTCTGCTTTTTCGGCGCCTACTTCCTGGTATCGCTGCCGGCCGGCGCCCTGATCCGCCGCATCGGTTACCAGCGCGGCGCGGTCGCGGGCCTCGTGGTCGCGGCGGCAGGCTGCGCGCTGTTCTATCCGGCGGCGGGCAGCGGCTACCTGCTGTTCCTGTTCGCCTTCTTCGTGCTGGCGGCCGGCATTACGGTGCTGCAGGTGGCGGCGAACCCGTACGTGACGGTGCTGGGCCCGGCGGCGACCGCGTCCAGCCGCCTGACCCTGACCCAGGCCTTCAATTCGCTCGGCACCACCATCGCGCCCGCGCTGGGCGGCATGCTGATCCTGTCCGGTGTCGTGCTGGCGCCGGAGCAACTGGCGCACCTGCCGCAGGCGGCGCAGGAGGCATATCGCCTGGAGCAGGCATCGATGGTGCGCGGCCCGTACCTGGCCCTGGCGGCCGCCTTGCTGGTGCTGGCCGTGCTGTTCGCGCTGGCGCGGCTGCCGCGCATCACGCATGAGCCGGAAGAGGGCGGCGCGCACGGCTCGGTGCTGCGCCATCCGCGCCTCGTGCTGGGCGCGATCGCCATCTTCCTGTACGTGGGCGGCGAGGTCAGTATCGGCAGCTTCCTCATCAGCTTCCTGGGCGAGCCGGGCGTGGCCGGCCTGCCGGCGGCGGCCGCCGCACCCCTCGTCAGTTACTACTGGGGCGGCGCGATGGTCGGCCGCTTCATCGGCAGCGCCGCCATGCGCGTGGTCAGCCCAGGCAAGGCGCTCGCCTTCAATGCGGCCTGCGTGGTCGGCCTGGTGGTGCTGGCCATGAGCAGCCATGGCGCGCTCGCGATGTGGGCCGTGCTGGGCGTCGGCCTGTTCAACTCGATCATGTTCCCGACCATCTTCAGCATGGCGCTGCACGGCCTCGGCCCGGCAACCGGGCAGGGTTCGGGCGTGCTGTGCATGGCGATCGTCGGTGGCGCGATCGTGCCGTTCCTGCAGGGCGTGGTGGCGGACCATTCGGGCGTCCAAACCTCGATGTTCGTTCCGGCCCTGTGCTACTGCTTCATCTTCTATTTTGGTGTGAAGTACTCGCGCATTTACATGCGCACCTGACCTTTGGAGGCAATATGCGTCGATCGATTCACGGCAGTCTGGTGGCCATGCTGTTGGCCGCCTCCGTAGCATCCGCCCAGCAGTGCCCAAGCTCCACCCCGGTGTTTTCCGATGAATTCAACGGCAGCGCTGTCGACACCAGCAAGTGGGAATTCCAGACCGGCGACGGCTGCAACATCGGCCTGTGCGGCTGGGGCAACAACGAGCTGCAAAGCTACCAGACTGCCAACGCCACCGTCGCCAACGGCATCCTGACCATCACCGCGAAGAAGCAGCGGGTCGGATCCAAGGCTTACACGTCGGCGCGGCTGCGCACCCTGAACCGTCCGAACAGCGGCCAATGGACGCACGGCCGCTTCGAGGCGCGCATCCGCATCCCGAAAGGCAGCGGCATGTGGCCCGCGTTCTGGATGCTGCCCGCCAATACCGGCGTCGGCTGGCCGACCAGCGGCGAGATCGACATCCAGGAAGCCACCGGCCAGCGCTCGATGTTCGAGATGGGGACGATCCACTACGGCTCGTCGCAGTCCACCCACCAATGGCTGTCGTCGCAGATCCTCAAGCAGCCCGATACCTGGGGCGACGACTTCCACGTGTACGCCGTGAACTGGACGCCGAACCGCATCAGCTGGTACGTGGACGACGTGCTGTTCGCAACCAAGACGCCGGCCGACATGGCCAATCCATCCGACTGGACGTTCGAGAGCTACCAGTACTACATGATCCTGAACCTGGCCGTGGGCGGCAACCTGGGCGGAGCGGTGGACAACACGGTGCTGCCGCAGAAAATGGACATCGACTACGTGCGCGTCTATGCCACGCCGCAGCCCTCGGTCTCGGGCCCGCTGCTGGTCGAGCCGAACACCACCACCAGCTATTCGGTCGTGGATGACGGCGTTTCCGGTTCCACCTACAGATGGAGCGCGCCGGGCGGCCAGACCGGCAGCGGCACGAGCTTCAATGTGAACTGGGGCACGGCCAGCGGCCCGGTCACCCTGACCGTCACCAACAGCTGCGGCACCTACACCAAGACCGTGAACGTGTACGTGGCGCCGGTGATGGCCAAGGCCGTGGTGCTGGACGACTTCGAAGGCACGCGCAACCAGACCTACAGCACGGTCACGGGCGTGTTCAACCAGGTCAGCGCCAATCCGGCGCCGGATGCGGTGAACAGCTCCTCCACCGTCGGCAGCTACACCCGCAACAGCTCGCAGCAATACGACCTGCTGACCGCCACCACGGCGGCGGTGCCCGACGCGGGGCCGTTCGTGCGCGGCGATCGGGCTTTCTATCTGGACGTGTATTCGGCGGCGCCGGTCGGCACCCCGATCCTCATGCAGCTGGAGAACAAGAACGTCGCCACGACCAGCAATTACCCGAGCGGCCGCCACTCCAAGTACCTGGCCAAGACCACGGTCCGGAATGCGTGGCAGCGCCTGAAGTTCACGCTGGACGACCGCATCGACGGCGCGACCTCGGACACCTCCGTGAACCAGCTGGTATTGATGTTCAACCCGAACAGCTACACCGGCGACGTCTACTACCTCGATAACGACGCCATCTACGCGGCGCCGGGCAAATAGACACCAGGCGGTCACCCCCCGCGCAAGTGGGGGCCTCCGTTACCTGCGGGGGCGACCGCCCCCTAGGAGTCTGCGCGGCAGAGAGCATTCTGTCATCGGATGATGCGGGGTAAACGTTGAGGGAGGATGACGACCAGTTATCTTCCCTACGATCCTCAGCAGCAGTTCTTGTTACCGCCTGCGTTGGAGGAATGGCT
>DASRUW010000337.1:0-2831 GCA_035655255.1 Telluria sp.
CCCTTCAAGCGGGCTGGGCCAGTCTAAGTTCGCCTCCATGCGCCGCGTTCACGCGCACGGCACACTCGCTGCATTTCCACGCAGCGCGCGGCGAGATATGCATATCCGGTGTGACGCGGGCGCGACACTCGAACGTGGGAACTTTTCCATCGCCGCGGCGGAAGCCGTAGCTGCCCTGGCTGTGCAGTTTGCTTGAATTGCCGCGCGCGCTACCTATGCTGGAGTTGGCCCCGCGGCGTTCGCGTGGCGGGCATTCCAATCGACAGGGAGCAACGATGGCTATCTCATGCAAGTTATTCGTCCTGGTTGCCGCCGCGGTGGCGGCATGGCCGGCCGGCGCCAGCAGCGCCGACGAGAAGTTGATCAAGAGCGCCATGCGGGCGGCGCCGAAGAAGGTGGCAAGCGGCGCGACGATCGTCGTCATGAACAGCGACGGCACGATGCGCACGCTACGCGAAGGCAAGAACGGCTTCACCTGCATGCCCGACAATCCGGCCACGCCGGGACCGGACCCGATGTGCATGGACAAGGCGGCGATGGACTGGGCGATGGCCTGGGTCGGCAAGAAGACACCGCCCGCCGGCAAGATCGGCTTCATGTACATGCTCGAAGGCGGCACCGACGCCAGCAACACCGATCCCTACGCCCAGAAGCCGAGCGCGGACAACAACTGGATCAAGACCGGGCCCCACGTGATGGTGGTCGGTGCGGAACAGGGCTTCTACGACATGTATCCCAAGGATCCGAAGCCCGATACCTCGGTGCCTTACGTGATGTGGCCGGGTACGCCGTACCAGCACCTCATGATTCCGATCAGGTAAAGACAGGCCGGTTGTTCTTCACGCCGGGCGCATTCTGGCTTCACAATGGCGCGTTAGCCTCGTGATCGAGCGGCCGCGGTGGGCGGCCGCATATCCAGGGAGACGGAATGGAAACGACCGGAGAAAAACTGCTGGCCCGCGTCAGCGGTGTGCATGTCGTATTGATCGCCACGGCCTGCGTGTTGCTGGTGCCGCTGGTGGCCATGCAGTTCACCGATGAAGTGGTGTGGACGGCCTCTGACTTTTTTGCCGCCGCGATCCTCCTGCTGGGGAGCGGCTTCACCTATGTGTTCATGGCGCGCAAGCTGGGTACCAAACGGCAGCGGATCGTACTCGGCGCCGTGGTCGCGCTGGCGCTGCTGTACCTATGGGCGGAACTGGCGGTCGGGATCTTCTTCGACCTGGGCAGCTGAACCGCTTGCAAATTAAATAGAATCGAACTATATTGAATATAGTGAATTTCTACTTAATTTGCCATGAGCGCACGCATCTACGACAACTCACGCCGCAAGCAGTCCGAAGCGGCGACGATCGAACGCATAGTCGAGGCGACCGTGGGCCTGCACGCCGAGAAGGGCGCGCTGGCCACCAGCCACGCCGACATCGCGCAGGCGGCCGGTGTTTCGGTCGCCACCGTCTACAAGCATTTCCCCTCGCGCGACGCGCTCATCCCGTACTGCACGGGGCTGGTCCAGGCGCAGGCGCCGGCCATCGACGCTGATCTGGTCCTGGCCGGCGCCGATCCGCAGGAGCGTATCGCGCGCCTGGTGCGGGCCGTCCACGCCCACTATGCCTTCATGCATCCGTGGATGCGCTGGTCCGGCCGCGACGTGCCGGCGCTGCCGGCACTGCAACGCATCGTGCAGGAAGGGCAGGCCGGAATGGAATCCCGCCTGCGCGCACTCCTCGCCGAATGCTGCGCCAGACCGCTCGCCGAGACCGACCTCGCGCTGGCGCTGGCGCTGCTCGATTACTCCACCTGGGAAAAGCTCGGCCGCCTGCTGGGCGACGCCGGCCGGAGCGCGCAGGCCGTCGGGCGCGGCCTGTGCGCCATCTTGCTTGAACCGCCCGTCTCGAAAGGAAAACGATGACTACCGAATCCAACGCCGCGTCCACCACGATCGACGAGATCGCCCCGGATATCTACCGCATCTCGACCCCGGTGCCGCCGGAGCAGATGCCGGGCGGCTTCTCGTTCAACCAGTACCTGATCGTGGACGAACAGCCGCTCCTGTATCACACCGGCCCGCGCCGCATCTTTCCGCTGGTGCGCGCGGCCATCGAGCGCGTTCTGCCGGTGCGGCGCCTGGCCTACATCGGCTTCTCGCACTACGAGGCCGACGAATGCGGCGCGCTGAACGACTTCCTCGAGCTCGCGCCGCAGTCCGTGCCCCTGTGCGGCGAAATCGCGGCGATGGTGTCGGTCAACGATATCTCCATGCGTCCCGCGAAGGCGATGGCCGATGGCGAAACGCTTTCCCTGGGCCGCCATCGGGTGCGCTGGCTGGCCACGCCCCATGTGCCCCATGGCTGGGAGTGCGGCATGCTGTTCGAAGAGACCACGGCGACGCTCTTGTGCGGCGACCTGTTCACGCAGCCGGGCCATGAGACGCCGGCGCTGACGGAAGGCGACATCCTCGAATCGAGCGAAGCCTTCCGCCGCCAGATGGACTACTACGCGCACAGCCCGGACACCGCGCGCCAGCTGCGACGCCTGGCCGACCTGCACCCGGCCACGCTGGCCTGCATGCACGGCAGCGCGTGGAAGGGCGACGGCGCGGCGTTGCTCGAACGCCTGGCGCTGCGTCTGGCGCCCGCTTAGGCCAAGGCGCTACCAGGAGCGGCTGCCAAGGCCGGCCGGGTCTGCCAAGATGGCGCGCTGTCAGCCGGCGTCGCCGCCACCGTGCTGGTGATGGCGTGGGCGTGGTCAGAGTCCCAGGCCGCTGCCTCCGCGGACCAGCGCGTCCAGCGATTGCTGGTCGACGACCGTGTTCTGCCAGCGGTCGAAGA
>DASRUW010000338.1:0-7126 GCA_035655255.1 Telluria sp.
ACAAAAGTCCGACGCGTGCTTGGCGAACGCCGCTGAAATGCGCTCGGCGCGTCCCGGTCACATTACGCTGATTGACCTCCAGTCTTCTGCCGCGCAGACTCCTAGCCGATGGCCGTGTGCGGGACCGACCACCCACGCCGACGCGCCGTAGCAGGCCGGTCATTCCCGGGCTCGGCGCGTCCCTTGGCGGGAATCGATGACGGTGTGCGAGGCCCGCGGCGTCAGAACTCTTCCCAGTCCGAATTCACTTCCGCCGTCGCCATCTTCTTGGGTGCGGGCTTCGGTGCGGCCGGCGCCGGGGCCTTGATCTGGCGCGGGGCCGGCTTGGCCACCATCACCGGCTTGCGCGCCGGCGGGGCCTTGGGCAGGTCGCGCAGCTTGAACACGGCCACCGCCTTGGACAACGTGTTGGCCTCGTCGTGCATCGACTGCGCCGCGGCGGCCGACTGCTCCACCAGGGCCGCGTTCTGCTGCGTCATTTCGTCCATCTGCGTGATGGCCTGGTTCACCTGCTCGATGCCCAGGCTCTGCTCCTCGGACGCGGCGGTGATCTCGCTCATGATGTCGGCCACCTGCTTGACCGACGTGACGATCAGCTGCATGGTCTGGCCGGCCTCGTCGACCAGCTTGCCGCCGCCGTCGACCTTTTCCACCGAATCCCCGATCAGGGCCTTGATCTCCTTGGCCGCCGCGGCCGAGCGCTGCGCCAGGTTGCGCACCTCGGAGGCCACCACCGCGAAGCCGCGCCCCTGCTCGCCGGCGCGCGCCGCTTCCACGGCGGCGTTCAGCGCCAGGATGTTGGTCTGGAAGGCGATGCCGTCGATGACGCCGATGATGTCGACGATCTTCGACGAGCTCTCCTTGATCGAAGCCATCATCTCCACCACCTGCTCGACCACCTGGCCGCCGCGCTGGGCCACCGACGAGGCCGAGATCACCAGCTGGTTGGCCTGGCGCGCATTGTCCGCGTTCTGCTTCACGGTGGAGGTCAGTTCCTCCATCGAGCTGGCCGTTTCCTCCAGCGAGCTGGCCTGCGCTTCGGTGCGGCCGGACAGGTCCTGGTTGCCGTCCGCGATCTCGGCGGAGGCGGTCGAAATCATCATGGTCGACACGCGCACCCCGCCGACGATCTTGGCCAGCTCGTCGTTCATCTCCTTGAGCGCGGCGAGCAGTTGCGCCATCTCGTCATGGCCGCTGTCGTCGATGTGGGTGGTCAGGTCGCCGCCGGCCACCGATTTGGCCACCTGCACCGCCTCGTCCAGCGGACCGATGATGGAGGAAGTGATGGTCAGCGCGCCGAAGGCCGCCAGCAGCACGCCGGCCACGCCCAGGCCGATCATCAGCATGCGCGACAGGTCGATGTCGCTTTGGGTTTCCTTGCCCGAGTCGGTGATGTCCTTGCGCTGCTTGTCGGCGAAGGTCCTGGACAGGTTCAGCACGTTTTCGAGCGCGGCGTTGGTCTCGCTGTTCATCATGGCCGCGGCGTCGTCCTTGCGGTCGGCCTCGACCAGGTCGGCCACCTTGAGGAAGGAGGTCATGTAGGCGGCGCGGGCGGCGCGCAGCTTGGCAATCGCGGCCTTCTCGTCGGGGTCGTGCGACAGCTTCTCGAGCCTGGCCAGGGCTGCCTCGGCCTGCTTCTTGTCCTCGTCGATGCGGGCATAGGAGGCGGCACGCTTGTCCTTGTCCAGGATGAACAGGCTCATGGTGTCGCGCGCGTCCTCGCGGGCCGTGGAGTCGAGCACATAGGCCGCCTCCGCCATCGGCCAGTCACGCTCGACCGTCATCTTGTTGGCGGTGCTGATGGTGGTGAAGCGCGCCACGGCGGCGATCGCCATGACCACCATGAGGGCGACCAGCAGGCCGAAGCCGGCGATCAGGCGGGTTTTGATGCTGAAGCTCGCGAGATTCATTGGAGAGATCCGATCAGTGCAGGGAACGAGGTCAGGACAGGCTGTCCATCAAGCCCATCTCGTTGGAGGACATGAGGCGGTCGATGTCCACCAGGATCAGCATGCGGTCATCGATGGTACCCAGGCCGATCATGTACTGCGAATCGAACGAAGTGCCCATGTCCGGCGCGGCCTTGATCTGGTCCGGCGCCAGGGTGGTCACGTCGGACACGCTGTCGACCACCATGCCCATGACGCGGCCCTTGATGTTCAGGATGATCACCACGGTGAACTGGTCGTACACCGCCTCGCCCAGCTTGAACTTGATGCGCATATCGACCACCGGAATGATGATGCCGCGCAGGTTGATCACGCCCTTGATGAAGTCGGGCGCGTTGGCGATGCGGGTCACGGCCTCGTAGCCGCGGATCTCCTGCACCTTGAGGATGTCGATGCCGTACTCCTCGCTGCCCAGTTTGAAGGCCAGGAATTCCTGGCCCCCGCCAAGATCCTTGCCCGCGTTGGCGTTGCCGTTCGCGGGTGCCGTCTGTGCTTGCATAGTTGTCTTCCTTGTAAAGATCCGTCGCGCGCAATGCGCCCATGGTGTCGTGAAAGAGTATCAGAGTCTTCCGTCGAAGACGAGGGGGCTGGACTTGCACCACAAGTTGTTTTAAATTTGTTTTCAATTGTAAAAAGGGCGCGCCGACGTAGCCGCCCGACTTGGTCGGACAGGCAAGCCGCCGGCTTGCAGGGTTTGCCCCAAACTAGGAGTTCGCATGACCGACCCCATCGCCGCGGATGACGACTGGCTGTTGGACGACGACGAGGAGACGTCCAGCCCGACCGGGCAAACTCCCATCGATCAACGCCTGTGGCGCGTGCTGATCGTCGACGACGACGTCGACGTGCACGCCGTGACCCGGCTCGCCCTGCGCAATGTGAGCTTCAAGGGGCGCGAACTCGAGCTGTTTTCCGCCTACAGCGCCGCCGAGGCCTTCCGTATCCTGCGCGACACCAGCGACATCGCCCTGGTGCTGCTGGACGTCGTGATGGAAACCGACGACGCCGGCCTGCTGCTGGCGCGCCAGATCCGCGAAGAGCTGAATAACCACATCGTGCGCGTGGTGCTGCGCACCGGCCAGCCGGGCCAGGCGCCCGAGCAGCGCGTGATCATCGAATACGACATCAACGACTACAAGGCCAAGACCGAACTGACCACGCAGAAGCTGTTCACCACCGTGATCTCGGCCCTGCGCGCCTACGAGTCCCTGATGATGCTGGAACGCTCGCGCATCGGCCTGGGCAAGATCCTGGCCGGCGCCACCAACCTGTACCAGGTGCACTCGCTGCGCGAATTCGCCTCGGGCGTGCTGAACCAGGTCAGCGCCATCCTCGACGTGGGCGCCGACGGCGTGCTGTGCGTGATGTCCACCGGCGAACGCGAGCCGACCGTGGTGGCGGCCACCGGCGGCTACGCCGGCCTGTCCGACCGCGAGCACCTGCCGCCCGACCATCCGCTGCTGCCGACCATCACCAAGGCCTTCCAGGAGAAACACAGCCAGTTCGAGCATCCGGCCAATGTCCTGTTCATCCACACCCAGGGCGAGCGCGAGCTGGCCATCTCGGTGACCCCGCCCTGGCCGCTGGCCCAGATCCAGCGTGACTTGCTGGAAGTGTTCTGCCAGCGCATCGCCGCCGCCTTCGACAACCTGTACATGTTCGGCCAGCTGCGCAAGGCCCAGGAAGCGACCGTGGTGGCCCTGGCCGACCTGGCCGAATTCCGCGACCACGGCACCGGCGGCCACGTGCGCCGGGTGCAGCACCTGTCGACCCGCATCGCCGAGGGCATGGTCACGCGCGGCTCGGCCGATCCGGAGCTGACGCCCCAGCTGGTGGAGATGATCGGCCTGGCCAGCATCCTGCACGATGTCGGCAAGGTGTCCACGCCCGACCAGATCCTGCTCAAGCCCGGCCTGCATACCCCGGAAGAGCGCAGCGTCATGCAGACCCACGCCGAAGTGGGCCGCGCCATCCTGGAGCGCGCCTCGCAGATGGTGGACGGGGTGAGCTACCTGACCTACGGCGCCCAGATCGCGGGCGCCCACCACGAGCACTACGACGGCGCCGGCTATCCGAAGGGCCTGGCCGGGCGCGACATCCCCCTGGCGGCGCGCATCGTGGCCGTGGTGGACGTGTTCGACGCCCTGCTGCACAAGCGCCCGTACAAGGAGCCCTGGCCCTATCCCGAGGTGGTCCAGTACATCCGCGAGCGTTCCGGCAGCCAGTTCGACCCCGAGGTGGTGGAGGCGCTGCTGGCCGTGATCGAACACGAACCGCCCCCGCCGGCCGTCGACGACGACTGACAGTTGCGTCCGCCACACGCTCCGCCCGCGCGGAATTTAACTATTCTTTTTCCGTGCCGTAATATATTCTGATCGACCGGGAAACGTGAGCAGAAGTGTGACATGAACGGACTTGACGGCCTGACAGCGCTGATCATCGAACCGCATGCGGGCATGCGGGCGAGCCTGCACAACATGCTGAATTTGTGCGGGCTGACGAAGATCGACCATGCCAGCAACTCGAACACAGCGATCAAACAGGTGGGCCTGAAGGCCTACGACATGATCATGTGCGAGTACGACCTGGACGGCGGCCAGGACGGCCAGCAGCTGCTCGAGGACCTGCGCCACCACAAGCTGATCGGCCTGGCCACCATGTTTTTCATGGTCACGGCCGAGGGCAATCACGGCAAGGTGGTCTCGGCCGCCGAGCTGGCCCCGACCGACTACATCCTCAAGCCCTTCACGGCCGACCGCCTGCTCGAGCGCATCGCGCGCGGCCTGGAAAAGCGCAACGTGTTCATGCCCGTGTACGAGCTGATGGAGGCCGGCCAGCAGCGTGAGGCCATCGAGGCCTGCATCGAAGGCATGAAGAACAATCCGCGCTATTCGATCGACTTCCTGCGCCTGCGCGCCGAACTGCACATGTTCCTGGGCGAGCCGGACCAGGCCGAGCCGATCTACAAGCAGCTGTACGAGGCCAAGACCATCGCCTGGGCGCGCCTGGGCCTGGCCAAGACCTTGTTCATGCGCGACCGCTTCATGGAAGCCCAGAGCATCCTCGAGGAGCTGGTCGACAGCAACAAGAACTTCGTCGACGCCTACGACTGGCTGGCCAAGACCCACGCCGCCGTGGGCGACCTGCAGAAGTCGCAGGAGGTATTGGAAGGCGCCGTGTCGGTCTCGCCGCACGCCGTGCGCCGCCTGCGCAAGCTGGGCGAGACGGCGCTCGAGACGGGCGACGTGGAGACGGCCGAAAAAACCCTCAAGCAGGTGGTCAGCAAGGCCAAGTATTCCGAATTCCGCGACCCGGAAGACCATGTCAAGCTGGTCCAGACCCTGGTCAAGAAGGGCGACCCGGTGCAGGCCGCCGCCGTGATCCGCGACCTGGACCGCTCGATGGGCGGGCAGAAGAACACCCAGGCCTGCAGCGCGATCTCCTCGGCCATGGTGCACGAGTACACCGGCAACGAGCAGCGCCTGAACGAGGCCCTGGCCCAGGCGCTGACGGCGGTCAAGGACGCGGTCGGCCTGTCCGACAGCGTCAAGATGGAACTGGCCCGCAACTGCCTGTCCAATAACATGGAGGAGGGCGCGTCCGACGTCATGCGCGAAGTGATGCGCAACGCGCCCAACAACGCGGCCATGGCCAAGGCGATGGCCGTGTTCGAGAAGGCCGGCAAGGCCGAGCTGGGCTCGCAGCTGGCGCAGCAGTCGCGCCAGGAAGTGGTGGACCTGGTGGCCAGCGGCGCCAACAAGGCCAAGGCCGGCGACTTCCGCGGCGCCGTGCAGCTCATGGTCGAGGCGGTCAACAAGCTGCCGGACAATCCGCAGGTGGTGTTCAACGCCGCGGTGGCCGTGCTCAAGTGCCTGGAGAATGTCGGCTGGGACGAGCGGCTCGGGGCGTACGCGCTCAACCTGATCGATACCGTGCGCCGCCTCGATCCGACCAACCCCAAACTGAACGCGCTGTCCGGCCTGCACCAGCAGATCCTCAAAAAATACAACAAGGGCGTGAAACGCGCCTGAGGGAAGGAAGTTCAAGATGTCTGTCGGCTCCGGCCAGGGCGCGTCCGGCCGCGACAATCGTCGCGTGCGCGACGCCCTGCTCAAGAAAGTCTGCGGCGACGCCGAGATGTTCGCGCTCGGCAGTTCGGTGGCGCGCGTGGTCCAGATGGCGTCCTCGGACGACCATGGCACCCACGACCTGGCCTACTACGTGCTGTCGGACGTGGCGCTCACCCAGCGCATCCTGCGCCTGGCCAACACGGCCCAGTACCGCACCATGGCGGGCACCGCCGTCACGACGATCTCGCGCGCCATCTCGCTGCTCGGCTTCGACAACGTCAAGGCCACGGCCCTGGCCATGCTGCTGGTGGACGCCCTGGCCAACGGCAAGCACGCCCAGAGCGTGCGGGTGGAGCTGGAGACGGCCTTGTGCGCGTCCCTGGTCGGGCGCGAGATTGCCCGCCTGTCGCCCTGGCAGGGCGCGGAGGAAGCCTCGATCGCGGCCTTGTTCAAGAATCTCGGCCCGCTGCTGGTGGCCTCGCACGAGCATGACCGCTACCGCGAGATCAACCAGCTGGTGGCGGGCGGCCAGCACACCATGTCCCAGGCCTCGCAGATGATCCTCGGCGCCAGCTACGACCTCCTGACCGAGGCTGTGCTGACCGAGTGGAAGATTCCCGAGCCCATCATCCGCGCGGTGGCGGCCCTGCCGCCGGGCAAACCCAAGCCGCCCAGCAACCGGGCCGACTGGATGCGTCAGGCGGCCGCGTTCAGCGGGGAGCTGGCCAGCCTGGTCGGGCGCGGCAAGTCGGCCACGGGGCCGGAGGCGCGCGCCCTGGTGGCGCGCTTCGGCGAGGCGCTCGGCATCGATGCCGACTACACGGTCAACCTGGTCAAGAACGTGGAAGACCAGATGAGCACCGTCCTGCAGAGCATGAACCTGCAGACCCAGCGCAAGGCCAAGCCGGAACCGGAGCCGGAAGCCATGCCCGACGTGCTGCTGCTGGCCACGCTGGAGACGGGCGAGGCCGACAACAGCGGCACCTACCCGAGCGGCAAGCCGAAGAACGCGCGCGAGCTGCTGCTGGCCGGGGTGCAGGACGTGACCCAGATGCGCGCGGCCGGCCGGGCCAAGGTCAACGAGCTGATCCTGGCGGTGCTGGAGAC
>DASRUW010000339.1:0-9799 GCA_035655255.1 Telluria sp.
AAAAATTATCAAAATAATATTGATTGACAAAACCTCATGCCCGCCCCACCATCCGCCTTCCCTCTCTTTCAAGGCACACGATGCGCACCTCCCCCTGGATTTTCGCCGCTGGACTGATGCTGTCGGCCGCCGCGCCGGCGCAAGACCTGCCCGCCGCCCCGCCCTGCCCGGCCGGCGGCGCCCCGATCCACCAGGCCGGCTATGCGAAGGTCGGCGGACTGGACCAATGGGTGACGATCGACGGCGGCGATTGCCGCAAGCCCATCATCCTGTTCATCCATGGGGGTCCGGGAAATTCGCTCGCTCCGTTCGCGCATCACCTCTATGCCAACTGGGAGCACGACTTCACGCTGGTGCAGTGGGACCAGCGCGGCGCCGGCATGACTTTCGTAAAGACGCCGCCCGGCGCAAACGACGTCTTGACCGTGGAGCGCATGCGCGACGACGGGCTGGAAGTCGCGCAGCAGGTGTCGCGCCGGCTGGGACAGGCCAAGCTCATCCTGTTCGCGTCGAGCTGGGGATCGGTGCTCGGGCTGGAGATGGCGCAGGCCAGGCCGGAGCAGTTCCACGCCTACGTCGGCAGCGCCCAGATGGTCGATCCGCGCGACCCGGCGGCCTACCGCGCCGTGCTGAAGACGGCCGCAGAACTGGGCGACACGGCCGGGCTGGCCACGCTCCAGAAAATCGGCGCGCCGCCCTGGAGCGATCCGCGCAACGCGGGCATCATGCGCCGCCTCTCGCGCCGTTATGAAAAGGCCCGCACCGATCCCGCGCCGGACGCGTGGTGGCGGCCGGACCCGCGCTATGCGCGCTACGAGGAGCAGTTCGAGCAAGCCGACGACTATTCGTATCTGCAGTTCGTCGGCTTGAAGGGCAATGGCATGGCTGCGGGCATCGATTTCAACCGCAAGCCGAAGGAGTATCGACTGCCGCTCTACTTCATCCAGGGCGCCGAAGACCTGGTCACGCCGCTCGCGCAAACGCGCAGCTACGTCGACAGCATCAAGGCACCGAAAAAGGAATTCATCGTCCTGCCGCGCACCGGTCACGATCCCAACCCGGCCATGGTGGAGGCCCAGCTGCGCGTGCTGAAAACGATCGCGCAGTGACGACGGTTAGCCTGGCCCCGACCAGGCGATGTAACGCGCTGCCCGCACCAGGGGTCCCCGCCCGCGCGGGGATGACCCGTCCTGGCGTCAGGCGTCGAGGGCCTGGCGGATGCCCGTCACGAAGCCGCGCACGGCGTCCACGGCCTTCTCCGGACCGGCCGTCTCGATCTCCTGGATGATGCGGCTGCCGATCACGACGGCGTCCGCCACCTCGGCCACGGCCTTGGCGGTGGCGGCGTCGCGGATGCCGAAGCCGACACCCACGGGCAGCTTCACGTGCTCGCGGATCGCGGCCAGGCGCCGCGCCACGTCGGCCGTGTCGATATTGCCAGCCCCCGTCACGCCCTTGAGCGAGACGTAGTACGAGAAGCCGCTGCCCACCCGCGCCACTTGGGCGATGCGCTCGGAGGTCGAGGTCGGCGCCAGCAGGAAGATGAGGTCCAGCCCGGCCGCGCGCATGGCGCCGGCGAAGGCTTCGCATTCCTCCGGGGGATAATCCACCACGATGGCGCCGTCCGCGCCGCACTCGACGCTGCCGGCGATGAAGGCGTCCGGGCCCATGCGTTCAATGGGGTTGGCGTAGCCCATGAGGACCACCGGGGTGGCCTGGTTGGTCTTGCGGAACTCGCGCACGAACGCGAACACGTCGCGCATGCCGATCCCGAACTTGAGCGCGCGCTCGCAGGCGCGCTGGATTACCGGCCCTTCGGCCATCGGGTCGGAAAACGGCACGCCCAGTTCGATCACGTCCGCGCCGCCCGCCACCAGGGCGTGCATGAGGGGGACGGTCAGCTCGGGCGCCGGGTCGCCGGCGGTGATGAAGGTGACGAGGCCAGTCTGGTTGCGCGCCTTGAGCGCGCCGAATACGGATGCGATACGGGACACGTCGGCCTCCTTAGTTGAATTTGAGACCGGAGCGTTCCGCCACCGTGTGCATGTCCTTGTCGCCGCGGCCGGACAGGTTCACCAGGATGATCTTGTCCTTGGGGAGCGTGGGCGCGAGCTTGCAGGCATAGGCCAGCGCGTGCGAAGACTCGAGCGCCGGGATGATGCCTTCGATGTGGCAGCAGTCGTGGAAGGCGGCCAGCGCCTCCGCGTCCGTCACCGACACATACTGGGCGCGTCCGATGTCCTTCAGCCAGGCGTGCTCCGGCCCGACGCCCGGATAATCCAGGCCGGCCGAGACCGAATGCGTCTCGATGATCTGCCCGTTCTCGTCCTGCAGCAGATAGGTGCGGTTCCCGTGCAGGACGCCCGGCACGCCGGCCGTGAGCGAAGCGGCGTGCTTGCCGCTGTCGATGCCCTCGCCCGCCGCCTCCACGCCGATCAGCTGCGTGTCCTTGTGGTCGATGTACGGGTAGAAGATGCCCATCGCGTTCGAGCCGCCGCCGATGCAGGCGACCACGTAGTCCGGCTGGCGGCCGGTCATCTCGGGCATCTGCTCCAGGCACTCCTCGCCGATCACGGACTGGAAGTCGCGCACCATCATCGGGTAGGGGTGCGGTCCGGCCACGGTGCCGATGATGTAGAAGGTGTTTTCGATGTTGGTGACCCAGTCGCGCATGGCTTCGTTGAGCGCGTCCTTGAGCGTCCTGGAGCCCGACTCCACAGGCACCACGGTCGCGCCCAGGAGCTTCATGCGGTACACGTTCTGGGCCTGGCGCTTGACGTCCTCGCTGCCCATGTAGACCACGCATTCGAGGCCGAAGCGGGCGCAGATGGTGGCGGTGGCCACGCCATGCTGCCCCGCGCCCGTCTCGGCGATGATGCGCGGCTTGCCCATGCGCTTGGCCAGCAGGGCCTGGCCGATCACGTTGTTGATCTTGTGCGCGCCGGTGTGGTTCAGGTCCTCGCGCTTCAGGTAGATCTGGGCCCCGCCCAGTTGCGCGGACCAGCGCTTGGCGTGGTACACGGGCGAAGGCCGGCCGACGAAGTGTTTCAGCTCGTAGCGGAACTCGGCCAGGAATTCGGGATCGTGGGCGTATTTTTCGTAGGCCGCGTTCAGCTCGGCCAGGGCGTGGGACAGGGTCTCGGCGACGAAGGAGCCGCCGTAGGGCCCGAAGTGGCCGGTGGCGTCCGGCAGGTCGTAGGTGGAGGCGCGATGCAGCGCCGCGGCGCCGCTGTCAGTCTTGTCGGTCATGATGTATTCCTTGGATGGTGGCATCGGCCGCCCGCACCGCCGCGACAAAGTCGGCTATTTTGCGGGCATCCTTGATGCCCTTGGCCGCTTCGACACCACTGCTGATGTCGACGGCGAAGGGACGCACGCGTTCAACCGCGCCAGTCGCGTTGTGTACGCTCAAGCCACCACTTAAAACGGCCCGAGGCGCGAGCGCGTTTGGAATAAGAGACCAATCGAATACCTTTCCGGCGCCGCCGTAAGCGTCCACGTAGGTGTCGAGCAGGAGGCCCGTGAACCTGGCGCTGGCGGCGCGATAAGCTGCCTCATATTCTAGCAGCTCGTGCGGCTGCGTGTCCGGCTTGACGCGGAAGGCGCGGATGAAGGGCCGTCCGGCGGCGGCGGCGAGCGCCGCGCACTGCTCCGGCGTCTCGTCGCCATGGAATTGCAGCAGGCCGACCGGGGCCACGGCCACGGTGGCGGCCACCTCCTCCGCCGTGGCGTTGACGAACAGGCCAGTGGCGGTGACGAAGGGCGGCAGCGCGCGCATCAGCTGCCTCGCCTGCGCGGGGGTGACGTAACGCGGACTCTTGGCATAGAAGACGAAGCCGATCGCGTCCGCGCCGGCGGCGACGGCCGCGCGCACGTCTTCTTCGCGGGTCAGCCCGCAGATCTTGATGCGTGTACGGTGCATGATTCAGAACCAGGGCAAAGGGCTCACCGCCTCCTGCGGCAGGCCCCACTTGGCATCGTACTCGATTTTGGCGAGGTACAGCCCGTCCGGCATGAAGGTCGGCGCGGCCAGGTCGCGGTTGCGCCCGGCCAGGATCTCGGCCATCCAGCCCGGTTCGTTGCGGCCGGTGCCGACGAAAACCAGGCAGCCGACGATGTTGCGCACCATGTGGTGCAGGAAGGCCGATGCGCGCAGGGTGAAGACGATGATGTCGCCTTTGCGCTCGATGCGGATCTCGTGCATGTCCTTGATCGGCGACTTGGCCTGGCATTCGGACGAACGGAAGGCCGTGAAGTCGTGGGTGCCGATCAGGTGCGCGGCCGCCGCGCGCATGCGCCCGACGTCAAGCGGGCGGAACACCCAGCCGGCGCGCGCGTGCAGCAGAGCGGACGGATTCGGATTGTTGTACAGGACGTAGTGGTAGGTGCGCGAACGGGCGGCGAAACGGGCGTGGAATTCGTCGCCTTCGAGCTCCGGCAAGGGGTGGGCCCAGCGCACCACGATCGAGTCGGGCAGGAAGGCATTGGTGCCGCGCACCCAGGACTGCGGGGCGCGTACGAGGTCGGTGTCGAAGTGGACCACCTGCTCGGTGGCGTGCACCCCGCGATCGGTGCGGCCGGCGCAGGTGGTGTGCAGGCGCGTGCAGGCGAAGCGCTCCAGCGCTTCTTCCAGCTTGTCCTGCACGGTGTTGCGGGCTGGTTGGGTCTGGTAGCCGTTCCAGGGCGTGCCGTCGTACTGCACGCCGAGCGCGATACGACCCATCAGCCCAGCTGCGCGAGCAGCTCGTTGGCCTTGGCCACCTGCTGCGGGCTGCCGCCCTTGACCACTTCCTCGATCAGTTCGCGCGCGCCTTCCTTGTCGCCGATCTCCTGGTAGGCGACGGCCAGATCGAGCTTGGTTTCCATCTCCATCTGTTCGGGGGTGAGCTCGCCGACTTCCTGCACCATCGTCTCGGCGGCGGCCAGGTCCGGCAGCGCGGTCTCCTCGGCGCCTGCGGCCGGCAGGTCGAGGTCGATGCCGGACAGGTCGAAGCCGGCCGGTTCGGCGGCCGCGGGAGCCGGGGCGGCTGCCAGTTCAGGCAGGTCGAGCGAGAAATCGGTTTCGGCCGGCGCCGGCGCGGCGCTCGGCGCCGGGGTGGCGGCGGCGCCCGGCAGCTCGAAGCTCATGGCGTCGAGGTCGAGCAGGGAATCGGGCACCTCGGCCGGCGGCGGTTCGGCGGCGCCGGCGGCTTCCGGCAGCGACGGCAGTTCGAACTCCTTGGCCAGGTCGGCCATGTTGAAGTCGTTCTGCGCGGCCGGCGCCGGGGCGCCCGCGGGGGCGGCCTGCGGCGGGAAGTCGAAGTTCATGTCTTCCAGCTTGTTCTCGACCGCGGCTTCGGCTTCGGCCTGGGCCATCTCCTGCTCCAGCGGCGTGGCGGCGGGGGCAGCCGGCGTGTCGAAGGACAGGTCGAAGGACATGTCGTCCAGCGCGGCTTCGGCGGCGGGCGCAGGGGCGGCGGGCGCTGGGGCCGCGGCCGGCGTGGCCGTGTCCAGGTCGAACGACATGTCGGGCAGCGCTTCGGCGGCGGGCGCCGCTTCGGCCAGCGCCGGGGCGGGCGCGGCGCCGGGCTGGGTCGGCTTGAAGCTCAGGCCACCGAGGTCGAAGTCCAGGGTATGGTCCTCTTCCTGCGGTGCCGCAGCCGGCTCGGGCACGGCGGTCGCTTCCGGTTCCGGAGCGGGCATGGCCGGCGCCTCGCCGGACAGCGCGTCATCCAGTTCCTGGGCCAGGATGGCCTGCTGGTGCTGTTCTTCCACCGACGGCGCCATGCTCGGCGCGGCGGCGCCCGCATACAGCGGGTTGAGCGGGTCGATGGTGAGGCCGAGCGCGGCGGCCTGCGCCCACTCGTCGCCCACGCCCTTGGTCATGCTGTAGATCTCGGAAGCCTGGGTCTCGAACGCGCGCTGGTCCTTGCGGGCAGCGTAGATCTCGAGGAGCTTGAGGCGCACCGGCATGCGCTCCGGATGGACGCGCAGGGCTTCCTTGAGGATCTCCTCGGCCTGGGCGTCGCGGCCGTAGGCGATATAGACGTCGGCTTCCGCGACCGGGTCGACCTCGTTCGTATCGAGCTGGCTGGCGGACGGCGCAAAGCTGGAGTTGAACACGCTGTTGGTAGTGTCCACGCTGGCGCCGCCGGTGTCGGCGAACAGCGACGTCGCCTGTTCGCTCGGCGCGCCCAGGATGCTCGGTTCGGTCGGCTGGGACGCGGCTTCGGGCTCGTCCTTCTTGCGCTTGCGCTGGACGATGGCGAAGGCGCCCAGCAGCAGCGCCAGCAGCCCGCCACCGACGGCGTACAGGTTCTCCATCACCATGTCCATGATGGACGGAGCCGGCGGCGCGACGCTGCGCGGCGGCTTCTTGACCGGCGGCTTGGAGGCCGCGGGCGCCGGCACCGACGCCGGCTGCGACGCGGAAGCGGCGGGCGGCGCGGACGGCGTGGCCTGCTTGGCCGCGTTGGCCCCGGCCTTGCCCTTCACGGCCAGCAGCTTTTCGAGGTCGTTGACGTTCTTTTCGAGCTCCTTGACGCGCGCGGTCGCATCGGCCAGTTCCTGCTCCTTGGCGAAGCGGTCCTCGGCGGCGGGCACCATGGTCTTGCCGGCGGCGGCCTTGGCGGACGGATTGGCGCGCGAGAGCTTGAGCTGGTCCTTCGCGTCGCGTGCCGGCGTAGCCTGTTCCTCGACCCGCGCGGTGATCTTGCCGGCCACGCTCTGGGCCGGCTCCTGGGTGTGCTGCGGTTCGGCAGCGGCGACCTGGCCGGCCAGCTTGTTGCGGTAGGCGTTGAAGTCGGCGGCATGCGCGATCACGGTGCTGCGCGCCTCGCCTTCGCCGGTGCCCTTGATCGTGGCGTCGTCCGGCACGGCCAGGATGACGCCCGACTTCAGGCGGTTCATGTTATTGCCGAAAAAAGCGTCGGGGTTGGCGCGGTACAGCGCCACCAGCATCATGTCGAGCGACACGTCGGCCGGCTTGACCTCGGCCGCGATCTTGGATAGCGAGTCGCCGCGCTTGACCTTGTATTCCGACGCGGCGCCGCGCGCGGCCGGCGGGGCCGCCGCCGGCGCCTTCGCTTGCCTGGCCGGTTCCGCGGCCGGCGCGTTCTGGGCCGGCAGGCGCTTCACTTCCACCGGGGTCACCTGGGCCGACTGCGTCGTGCGCAGTTCCGCCGGATCGAGCAGGAAGGTGTATTCGCGCACGATACGGCCCTTGCTCCACTGGAGCTCGAGCAGCATGTCGACGAAGGGTTCGTTCAAGGGCTTGGTCGAGGTGACCTTGAGGATCTGGCGTCCGCCGCGCTGCTCGATTTCGAAGTGCAGCGACAGCAGGGCCGGATTGAATTCGATGTTCGCGAGCCGGAAGGCGTCGGTCGATGCGAGCCGCGCGACCAGTTCCTGTGCTTCGTCGGCGGAGACGGCGGTCAACTCGATTTCGGCGCGCAGCGGCTGCCCCAGCGAGGACAGGACGGTCAGCTTACCGAGGCCGGCGGCGTGGGCGGCGCTGACCATCACGGCACTGGCGACGGCCGCGGTCATGGCCTTGAGCGCGAACGAGACAAACCGGGAACGGCGGTTTACATGCATGGCGAAGCGGCAGAGTGAATTTGGACGGCCCAACATATCATCATGCTCCCGGGGAAGCAAGCATTGCGCCTGGATTCAGGGGTTTACGTGTGAATTGCGGGGGACTTTAGTGCTTGTTCGCCAAATTGACTGGCGAAGATGTCACCAAAGTTGTTAGGAAGGGAGCCGTCATCCCCGCGGAGGCGCCGAGCCCTCCGCGGGAATGGCATTTAGTCGATCAGGATGCGCAGCATGCGGCGCAGCGGCTCGGCCGCGCCCCACAGCAGCTGGTCGCCGACCGTGAACGCGGACAGGTACTCGCCGCCCATCGACATCTTGCGCAGGCGGCCGACCGGGATGGTCAGCGAACCCGTGACGGCGGCCGGCGTGAGGTCGGTCATCGACGCTTCGCGCGTATTCGGCACCACCTTCACCCACTGGTTGTTGGAGGCGATGATGTCGTTGATCTCGTCCAGCGGAACGTCCTTCTTCAGCTTGATGGTCAGCGCCTGCGAGTGGCAGCGCATGGCGCCGATGCGCACGCACAGGCCATCGACCGGAATCGCGCTCGAACCGAAGCCTTCGCCGCGGCCGAGGATCTTGTTGGTCTCGGCGCCGCCCTTCCACTCTTCGCGCGACTGGCCGTTGCCCAGGTCCTTGTCGATCCAGGGGATCAGGTTGCCGGCCAACGGCACGCCGAACTGCTTGGTCTCGTCGGCCGACATGCCGTGCTGGGTGGCCAGCACGCCGCGGTCGATCTCGAGGATGGCGGAGGCCGGGTTATCCAGCAGCGGCTTGACGGCCGCGTTGATGGTGCCGAACTGGGTGAGCAGCTCGCGCATGTGCTGCGCGCCGCCGCCCGATGCGGCCTGGTAGGTCATGGAGGTCATCCAGTCCACCAGGTTGTGCTGGAACAGGCCGCCCAGGCCCATCAGCATGCACGACACGGTGCAATTGCCGCCGATGTAGTTCTTCACGCCCTTGCCCAGCGCGTCCTTGATGACGTGCAGGTTGACCGGGTCGAGCACGATCACCGCGTCGTCGGCCATGCGCAGGGTCGACGCCGCGTCGATCCAGTAGCCGTTCCAGCCCGCCGCGCGCAGCTTGGGGAACACTTCGGTGGTGTAGTCACCGCCCTGGCAGGAGATGATGATCTCGCATTTGGACAGCTCGGTAATGTCGGTCGCGGATTTCAGAATGGTCTCGTTCTTCGCCATCTTGGGCGCGGCGCCGCCCGGATTGGACGTCGTGAAGAACACCGGTTCGATATGGGCGAAGTCGCCCTCCTCCTGCATGCGCTGCATGAGGACCGAGCCCACCATGCCGCGCCAACCAACCAAGCCTACCAGTTTCATTTCTCTTTTCCTTGGGTTTGAATACTTTTAACTCAGGGCCGCCAACACGGCGTTGCCCATGTCTTCCGTGCCGACTTTCGTCGATCCGGCTTCGTAGATATCCGGCGTGCGCAAGCCTTGCGCGAGCACCTTCTTGACCGCGGCTTCGATGCGGTCGGCCTGTTCCGCCTTGCCGAGCGAGTAGCGCAGCATCATGGCGGCGGACAGGATGGTCGCGAGCGGATTGGCCACGCCCTTCCCTGCAATGTCCGGCGCCGAGCCGTGGGATGGCTCGTACAGACCCTTGTTGTTGGCGTCCAGCGACGCGGACGGCAGCATCCCGATTGAGCCGGTCAGCATGGCCGCGCAGTCGGACAGGATGTCGCCGAACATGTTCCCGGTGACCATGACGTCGAACTTCTTGGGCGCGCGCACCAGCTGCATCGCGGCGTTGTCGACGTACATGTGATCGAGCTCGACGTCCTGGTACTCCTTGTGCACGTCGGTGACGATGTCGCGCCAGAACTGGAACGTCTCCAGCACGTTGGCCTTGTCCACGCTGGTCAGGCGCTTGTTGCGCTTGCGCGCGGCCTGGAAGGCGACGTGGGCGATGCGGCGGATCTCGGTCTCGGCGTAGCGCATGGTGTCGAAGCCTTCGCGTTCGCCCTTGAACGGGCCGTCCGGGCATTCGCGCACGCCGCGCGGCTTGCCGAAGTAGATGTCGCCCGTGAGTTCGCGCACGATCAGGATGTCGAGGCCGGACACGATTTCCGGCTCGCTGTAACGCATGGTGTCGAAGCCTTCGCGTGCACCGGCGAACAGGCCGTCCGGTGCCGCACGCACGCCGCGCGGTTGACCGAAGTAGATGTCGCCGGTCAGTTCACGCACGATCAGGATGTCGAGACCGGCCA
>DASRUW010000340.1:0-4927 GCA_035655255.1 Telluria sp.
GTACTTGGAGCGGGCCTGCTTACGGTCTTTCACGCCCTGGGTATCCAGTGCGCCGCGGACCATGTGGTAACGCACACCCGGCAAGTCCTTCACACGGCCGCCGCGGATCAGCACGACCGAGTGTTCCTGCAGGTTGTGGCCTTCACCGCCGATGTACGAGATGACCTCGAAACCGTTGGTCAGGCGCACCTTGGCGACTTTACGAAGTGCCGAGTTCGGCTTCTTCGGGGTGGTGGTGTACACACGGGTGCATACGCCACGCTTTTGCGGGCAGTTTTCAAGTGCCGGCGACTTGCTCTTCACGATCGCAGCCACGCGGGGCTTGCGGATCAGCTGATTAATGGTTGGCATCGCTTTTATCCAACAAAGTACTGCTACGGTGATATCCCGGGCCTACCAGCCCGGGGACTAAAACTTTTCCCGCCTAAAACCGCTCTAGAAGACGCCAAAAGCCGCTCACGATGGAACGGCTGCGTAAACGATGTGCAGAATAAAATCGAGAACTCGCGAGTGTAAGGGATTTTCCGGCCCGGGTCAATTGCCGAGCCGATTTATTGTTGCAAGCCTGCTCAGAGGTAATAGAAGACCGGTCCCGCGTTGATGAGCTCGTACAGCTGGTCGAGGGCGTGGTTCAGGTCGGCGTCGCTCTTGACCCCCGCCACGAAGCCCGTGTCCTGGATCAGGTAGGACATCGTGGTGTCGCCCAGCATGGTGGTGGCCGCCGTGAAGGCGGTGGCCGCGGCGATCTTGGCCCGCAGCGTTTCCGCGTCGCTCCCGCTGGCCGCGGCGACCAGGCTGCCGACGACCTGGCCGGCCCCGATCGCCCCGGCGTCCAGTGCGCTGCTCCAATAGCTGAGACCAGCCGGATCGGCGGCGCGCCCGAACAGGTTCTGGTACAGGTGGTTCACCAGTTCCGCGTTGCCCTTGGCGGCCAGGGCCCGAAAGTCCGCGCTGTCGGCGAACGCCTGCTGGATCTCGGCGCCGGAGCTGCCGTGCTCGAGCGCCTGTTCCCAGAATGCCATGCCGCTGCGGTCGGCGGCGTGGCCGAGGAAGCCGACAAACCATTGTTCGATCAGGCCGGTGCCGTGCTTGGGGCTCATGTGGCCACCGTCCGGAATGGGCAGCAGCCCCTCGACCCCGCCGGTGACGGTCTCGTACAGGTTGTCCAGCGCCAGGTTGAGCGTGGCGCCGTCGACCACGGCGTCGGCGAAGGTCTTGGCGATGGCGGCATCGTTGCCCGGGCCGACGTGCACGATCTCGCTGCGCAGGTCCCACACGGCGCTGAAGGCCTGGGCCGCGACCAGCTTGTCCCGAAAGGCGAGCGCGTCCGCGCCCAGGGCGCCCGCCGTGACGGCCTCGGCCAGCAGGGCCGGGGTGAGCTGGCCGTGGTCCAGCGCACCGCTCCAGTACGCCAGTCCGGCCGCGTCGGGATGGTGGCCGAACAGGTTCAGGTAGACCTGATCGACCAGGACGGCGCTGCCCTGTCCGGCCAGGGCCTGGAATTCGCCCGAACTGGCGAACGCCTGGCGCAGGCTGTCCAGGGACGCCTGGGACTGCTCGACATAGCGCTCCCAGTAGTCCAGGGCCGCGCCCTCGGCCGGGCGGCCGAAGAAGCCCAGGTATAGACTTTCGATCATTGCTGCGGGCATCGCATTTCCTCAGTAGAGCACGGGGGCATGGGACACGCCGGCCGGCTGGATGACCAGCGGCCCCTGCACCGCCTCGTACAGATTGTCCAGGGCCGTGTTCAGGCTGGCGTCGTCCGTCACCGGGAGCAGGAAGTCGTGGCCGGACTGGGCCGGCGGCACCGGCAGCAGGGTCATGATGTCGCCTTGGATGGCCAGCATGGACGTATAGCTGGTGGCCGCCACGATCTTGGCGCGCAGGGCGTCGGCATCGCTGCCGGTGGCGCCGGCCGCCAGGCTCTCGACCAGGGTGCCGACCGTCACGGTGTGCGCGGCCAGGGCGTCGGACCAGTAGACCAGTCCCGCCGCGTCGCCGTCATGGCCGAACATCTGCTGGTACAGGCTGTTGACGATCTGGACGTCGCTCTTGCCCGCGACGAGGCTCTGGAATTCGGCCGAGGACTGGAAAGCCTGGCGCATCGCGGCCACGCCGCCGTCGCTATCCATCGTCTTTTCCCAGTATTCCAGGCCCGCGCGGTCGGCCGGGCGGCCGAAAAAGCCCACGTACAGCTCCTCCACCAGTCCCGTGCCCACCTTGGCGGCCATGTGGTGACCGGCCGGGATGGGCACCAGGTTGCTGACGTCGCTGGTGACCGTCTCGTACAGGCTGTCGAAGGCCGTATTCAGGCTGGCGTTGTCGGTGACCGCGCCCAGCCAGGCCTTGCCGTTGTTGCCGAGGCTGTCGACGGTCGCGATCTCGCTGCGCAGGTCCTGGGTCGCCGTGAAGGCCTGGGCCGCGATGACCTTGTCGCGCATGGCCGTCGCGTCGGTGCCGGTGGCGCCGCTGATGAAAGACTCCACCATGTCCGCCGGCGTGACGGCGCCCTTGTCCAGCGCATCTTTCCAGAAGGTCAAACCGGCCGCCTCGGGCGCGCGGCCGAACAAGTTGTTGTACACCTGGGTGACCAGGTAAGCGTTACCTTGGCTGACGATCTGCTGAAACTCGAAGGACTGGGCCAGCGCGTCGCGCACCGCGACAGCCGTGTGGGGCGTGTCGTCGGCGGACTGCCAGGAATTGAGCTCCCACAGGCTGGCCGGGCGGCCCAGGAATCCCACATAGAGTTGCTCGATCTGCATGCCAGACATGTTCGACCTCCAAGTTATAAGGATCGAAATGTTACTACGAAAGCATTTGGCAGTCTGTCAGTACTTTGTCCCGGATGTGTAACAGCCGGTGTGTGGACTATATCTACGCTGCAAAACATCAGATAATACGTCACTTTGCCCTGCGTTTCCCCAGCCCCCCAATGCGCGCCCTGCTTCGTCCCGCCAATCTCTTTCTGCTGCTGACGTATCTGCTGCTGTCGGCCGTGCCGTTCGTGCCCTTGCTGTTCGGCGGTCAGGTCGACCGCCCGTGGCGCATCGTCGGCATCGAGATCATCGGCTGGATCGCGGCCTGGGCCGTGTTCAAGCGGCCGGCCTGGTTCCACATCCTGCTGCTGCCAGCCTTCCTCGCGCTGCCGACCGAGATCTATCTGTTCAAGTTCTACGGCCAGGGCATCTCGACCCACCACCTGGGCATCATCGCCGAGACCAGCCCCAAGGAGGCGCTGGAATTCCTCGGCTCCAAGGTCTACCTGATGGCGGCGGTGCTGGCCGGCGCGCTGTTCTGGTTCGGCGCCAGCTTCCGCGCGGCGCTCAAGACCCGCGACCTCGACTGGAAGGATGCGTCGCGCTGGGTGTCGCTCGGCGTGCTGCTGCTGGGCGGCGGCGTGCTGGGCTGGGGTGTCGAATTCGGCATCGCGGCCAAGCCGGAGAGCGCCTCCGCTTCGGTGGAACCGGTGGCGTCGAAGTCGCTGCCGCCCAACATCCACCTGGCCAAGGCCAGCGTCGCGCCCAAGGCCTCGCCCCAGCCGAGCGCCTCGACCAGCGACGAGGAATCCGCCTCGGATGAGGAGGAGGACGCGTCGACCAACCCGGAGGACGAGGCCGTCGAGGGCAAGCACTGGACCGGCCTCAAGTGGCATGAGCTGCCGCACTGGGCCAAGCTGCCGTTCGACTTCGACGCCGTGGCCCAGACCTGGCCCTTCGGCCTGGTGGCGCGCGGCGTGGACTTCTACAACGAACGCAAATACCTGTCCGAACTGAACGAGACCAGCCGCAACTTCCACTTCGGCGCCCACACCGTGCTGCCCGACAGCGGGCCACAGACGGTGGTGGTGGTGATCGGCGAGTCTTCGCGCTACGACCGCTGGGAACTGAACGGCTACGAGCGCGACACCAATCCGCTGCTCAAGCAGCAGAGCAACGTGGTGATGCTGCCGGACGTGATCACCTCCGTCTCCGCGACCCGTCTGTCGGTCCCGGTGATCATCTCGCGCAAGCCGGCCACGCAGTCGCTCAAGGATGGCTTCAGCGAAAAATCCTTCCTCACCGCGTACAAGGAAGCGGGGTTCAAGACCTTCTGGCTGTCCAACCAGATCTCCTTCGGCCAGTTCGACACGCCCGTGTCCGTGTTCGCCAAGGAAGCGGACGTGGTGCAGTTCCTGAACCTGGGCGGCTTCACCAACACCTCCAATTACGACCAGATCCTGTTCGATCCGCTGAGAATCGCCCTCGACGATCCGGCCCAGAAGAAGCTGATCGTGCTGCACTCGCTGGGCAGCCACTGGAACTACAGCCACCGCTATCCGGCCGCGTTCGACAAATGGAAGCCTTCGCTGTTCGGGGTCGACAAGCCGGTCTACACGGATACCAAGATCAAGCCCCAGCTGAACAACAGCTACGACAGCTCGATCCTGTACACCGACTGGTTCCTCAACAGCGTGATCGAGATGCTCAAGGGCGCGGCCACCACCACCTCGCTGGTCTACGTGGCCGACCACGGCCAGACCCTGTACGACAACAGCTGCAACCTGGCCTTCCACGGCCACAACACGCAGTACGAGTTCCACGTGCCGGCCTTCGTCTGGTATTCCGACCGCTACAAGGACCGCTACCCGGACAAGATCGAGCAGCTGATCCGCCACCGCAAGGCGCACCTGGCGACCGAGAACATGTTCCACACCGTGCTCGACATGGGCGACATCCGCTATCCGAGCGAGCGCCTGGACTGGAGCTTCCTGAACGCCAGGTTCAAGACCCACAAACGCTATGTGGACAGCTACGGCTGGACCAACTACGATAACGCCACGTTCAAGGGCGATTGCCGCGAGGTGATCGACAAGGGCAAGCCGATCAAGCAGGACAAATAAGATAAACCAGGGTCAGGTCGCCCATTGCACCATGAGTTCGCTTTAAAA
>DASRUW010000341.1:0-3069 GCA_035655255.1 Telluria sp.
AAGCGCAGGCGGGCCAGGGGCACCAGGCGCTTCGGGACCGCGTTGGCGTAATAGATCAGGATGACCGCCGTGAGGACGCCGAACGCGCGCAAGGCCGTGCCGTGCCCCGCGCCTTCGGGCGTCGCCGCGCGCAGGAGCAGCGCCGCCAGCAGAAGTATCAATGCGCACAGCAGTCCGTGCAGATGCTGTCCTTTGTGATCGGACGATGTCATGGGAGCTCCTTTGTTGAGGGTGTGGATGACGAAGCTGCCTCGGCCGGCGGCAACTGCAGGCCGAAAGCGCGCGCGAACCCAAGCAAGGCTTCTTCGAGGACCGACATCTTGAGCCGGTAGGTAATGGAGCGGCCGTGCTTTTCCGCCTCGATGAGGTCCGCGGCGACCAGCACGGCGAAGTGCGCGGACATCGACGGCTTTGCCATGTCGAATTGGGCGGACAACTCCCCCGCGGTGCGCGGCCCCTCCTTCAGGAGCTGTAGCACGCGGCGCCGGGTGGGGTCCGACAAGGCCTTGAAAACGGTGTTCATTGTTAAATAATGAGCTAAATATCAAACCAAGTCAAGCGCACCATTTCCGGACCGTATCGTGTGAGTTCCCGTTCAGCGAGCGCATCAAAATGCTCGACACTACGGGGAGAGTCGCATGAACAAGGTGCTGGGACTGTTGGTCGGCCTTTTCGTCGCCGCGAGCGCCGGAGCGCAAACGACGCTGAGCCTCACCGGGCTGAGCGCGCAGTTCGATACGACCGATCCGCCCACGATGTCGGTCCTGGCCGACACCGGCACCTACGCCAAACTCGGCTTTCCGCTGCTCGTTTCGCGCGCCGATGTCCACAGTTGGGACCTGTTCCGGGAAGACTTCAGCGACTTGTACCTGATCCCCAAGCCCGGCTATGTCATCGACAGTCTCAGCTTCACCGCACAGTTGCACGGCGTTCTGGCCAGGGAGACCGCGCCGGCCGGCGCCTACGACATCTTTCCCGCCCTCGCCACCAATGGCGCCCACATCACACTCAGCGCCATGTTGTACGGGCAGCCGGCACGCGATGCCGACCATCGCGCAAGCGACCTCAACGGCGATCGGCTGATCGACTTCAACCTCGCGCACCTGCACGGTGACACGACCATCGCGCTGAGCCTGTACGACATGTTCAGCGCCCGTGTCGAACGGGGCTATTATTCGCTCGACGGCGACGAGTTCCGCCTCAATGCCGCCGCGTCGATCCGGCTGACCGATCCGGTGCTGACCGTCTATTTCGCCCCGCTGCCAGTGCCCGAGCCGCAAACCTGGGCGATGCTGGCAGCCGGGCTGCTCGTCCTGCGCGTGCGCCGACCTAAGCAGCGGGCATGCGCGCGAAGGCAGGCAACGCGGGATCGACGCTGTCCCATGGCTGCGCCAGCGAAGCATAGGTAAGCACCTGGGGCGCGAAGCGGGCCGGCTCGTCCAGGCTGGCCGCGTGCACCGCGATCAGGTCGGGCATGGCGGCGAAGCGCAGGTAGACCGGCGTGCCGCAGTTGGGGCAGAAGGCGTGGATCTTCGTGTTGCCGCTGTCCGCCCGCACTTCCCAGTGCTTCGCTTCGCCCGTGATCGCCATCTCGGCACGCGCGGGAAAGGTGAGGTAGGAGCCGTGGCCGGTTCCGCTGCGCCGTTGGCAGTCGCGGCATTGGCAATGGTTCTGGAAGATGGGCGCGTGAGGAGTGGCGTAGCGGATCGCGCCGCAGGCGCAGCCGCCCGTGTAGGGAGCGCTCATGCCGCGCTCCCCGCCGCCGCCTTCGGCTTGGCGAACACGTCGATGCCCTGCCCCGTCTCCAGCAGCGACTTCAGGCTCGACAGCACGATCGGCCAGCCCTGCCGGATGCCCTTGTCCATGCCGCTACCGGCTTCCAGCTCGTCGTGGGTGACGGTCAGGCGCACCATGTCCTCGTAGGGCTCGATGTCGAAACGCACGCGGCTGGCGGCGTCGGGGTTGTCCGCCTGCGCCGGGTTCGCCCAGGTGATGACCAGGCGCCGCGGCGGGTCGATCTCGACCACCTTGCCGACCAGCTGGACGGTACGCTCCGCGTTGTCGCGCACGTGCTGCCATGGGGAGCCAGGCTGCCAGTCCGACACGTTCTCATGGCCCCAGTAGCGGCGCGCGATGTCCGGTTTGGTAATGGCGTCGAACACCTTGTCCGGCGTCGAACGGATGTAGGTCACGTACACGAAACTCGTCTTCTCGTTGCTCATCGTTACTCTCCTTCCAGTTGCTTCTTCAGGTCGTACAGCAGGCTGAGCCGCTGACGTTCGAATTTACGCACCCACCGCTCGTAGACCTCGTGCAGCGGCACCGGATTGATGAAGTGCAGCTTCTCGCGGCCGCGCCTGAGGGTCGTCACCAAGTTGGCGTCCTCGAGGATGCCCAGATGCTGCGTGGCCGATTGGCGCGCCATGTCCAGGTGCTCGCACAGCTGGCCCAGGGTCTGGCCGTTCTGTTCGCACAGCAGGTCGAGCAGCTTGCGGCGGGTCGGGTCGCCCAGCGCCTTGAATACCTTGTCAGCGTCCATCCGTGTCGTTCGTGGTTCATGCGTGGGCGGATTATATGCAGGTAAATGCCTGCATGTCAAACCCGACGCTGCGCCCGCGACCCTTGCGTTCGCTCATACCGAACCGGACAGCGCGACACATAGTGAATCTGGGCGGCGTGCCCGGTTCGAGTGGGGGAGTCACCATGAAACGTGTTGCCTGGGCACTGATGTCCGCCCTGTTCTTCGGCCTGTGCGGTCCGGCGCTGGCCGACCCGTACATCTATTTCATCGCGCATCCACCCAAGCTCGATGCCGGACAAAACCTGCTGCTCGATGTGAACGTCGCGGGCCTGCTGCCCGATGTGATGGGAGGTTTTCAGATCACGCTGGAATACGATCCGCGCCTGATCCTGCTGACCGGTGGCCTGGCCGGCGCGGGCATCGGCACCGCTCTCGGCGATGTAAGCCAGGGCCAGGCGGTGGTCGGCGCGGTCCCGCCGACGCCGGACGGCCGCTTCACCTTCTTCGAAGTGTCGCTGCTGGAAGGACGCGCCAGCACCTGCGTCTTT
>DASRUW010000342.1:0-13349 GCA_035655255.1 Telluria sp.
ACGCGGGTGGACGTGTTGTGCGGGCAGCCGGAGCAGAAGTACGGCGTGCGCACGGCCGCCACCGGATCGCCCTGCAGGTCCGCCTTGCAGAAACCGGGCAGATGCTGCGCCAGGTTCAAGTGCGGCAGCGACGGCACCAGCCAGCGGATCAAGGCCGGCGCGATGCGCGAGGGCCGCAGTTCACCCAGCGCGGACAGGAGCGGCTGGCCGGACAGGTCGGCCTTGCCCTGCACGCGCGGACGGTCCGGCCGGTTGTACAGGAAGTTCTTGACCTGCTCCTCGATGACGGCGCCCTTCTCTTCCACCACGAGGATGTCGGCCAGGCCCTGCGCGAAGGCGGCCAGGCGGGTGCGTTCCAGCGGCCAGGTCAGGCCCGGCTTGTAAATGCGGATGCCGAGTTCTTCCAGGCGCTCCAGGCTCAGGCCCATGCGCTGCAGGGCTTCCAGCATGTCGAGATGGGCCTTGCCGGCGCTGATGATGCCCAGCTTGGCCTGCGGCGCGGCGACGACCAGGCGGTCGATGGAATTGGCGCGGGCGAAGGCCTGCACGGCTTCGAGCTTGTCCGCCACGCGCTGTTCGATCTTCAGGCTCGGCAGGTCGGGCCAACGGTAGTGCAGGCCCTCCGGCGGATAGTCGTAATCGGTCGGCACGGCATAGGTGGGCGCAGCAGGCAGTTCCACCACGGCGCCGCCTTCGACCGTCTCCGAGATCGCCTTGAAACCGACCCAGTTACCGGAAAAGCGCGACAGCGCCCAGCCGTACAGGCCGAATTCCAGGTACTCCTGGATGTTCGCCGGATTCACGACCGGCATGCTCCAGGCGATCAGCGCCTGTTCGCTCTGGTGCGGCATGGAGGACGAGACGCAGCCATGGTCGTCGCCCAGCACCGCCAGCACGCCGCCGCGCGGGGACGAGCCATAGGCGTTGCCGTGCTTGAGCGCGTCGCCCGAACGGTCCACGCCCGGGCCCTTCCCGTACCACATGGCGAACACGCCGTCGACCTTGCGGGTCGGGTCGGTCTCCACCTGCTGGGTGCCGAGGACGGCGGTCGCGCCCAGGTCTTCGTTGATGGCGGGCAGGAAGTCGATCGAATGCTGGCCGAGGATGCCGCGCGCGCGCCACATCTCCTGGTCCACGGCGCCGAGCGGCGAGCCGCGGTAGCCGCTTACGAAACCGGCCGTGTTCAGGCCGTTGGCGGCGTCCAGCCGCTTTTGCGTGACCATCAGCCGCACCAGGGCCTGGGTGCCGGTGAGGAAGACACGGCCGCTCTCGCGCTTGAGGTTATCGTCGAGCGCGTAGTCCGGGTCGGCAAGGGGCGGCTCGGGCAGGTCGAAGCGGTCGGTAAACGAATTCATGAGATACGGCCATGGCGGATTTTCAATATGCGAAATGATAGTTCCGCGCGGGCGGAAAAATTTCCCTATCTCTCCGGAACCGTGGCAAGATTCGGAAAATCATTCTCGATTCATGCGAAAATATGAAATCACATTCCCTCGATGCCCCATCCGTCAAGATCCTGGAGCTTTTGCAGCAGGACAGCCAGATCTCCACCGCCGAACTGGCCGAGAAAGTGGGCATCTCGCAGACGCCATGCTGGCGGCGCCAGAAGGAGCTGGAAAGCGAGGGCTACATCCGGCGCTACGCGGCCATCGTGGACCGGCGCAAGGTCGGCCTGATGGTCTGCTGCCACGCGCACGTGACCCTGAACCGGCACGCGGCCGGCGTGGTGGAGGAATTCGAAAACGCGATCCAGCTGCGCAGCGAGGTCGTCGAATGCTACGAGACGACCGGCAACTCGGACTACACGATCAAGGTGATCGTGCCGGACATGGAGGCCTACCAGGCCTTCCTGCATGACGTGCTGTTCAAGCTGAAGGGTGTGAATCAGGTGAATACCGCGGTCGCCCTGCGCGAGGTGAAGTACACGACCGCCCTTCCCGTCTGATTCAGGCGGCGAAGAACTCCGGACGCAGGCGCCGCGCCATGGCCAGCAGCGGCAAGGCCTGGTCCAGGTGGCGGTGCATCGCAAGCACCGCCTTGGTGGTATGGCGCGACTCGATCGCGCGCACCACCTCGCCGAGGCCGGTCAGCGCCTCGTCCATCCATGCCTGAGCTTCCAGCGTGAGCTGGCGATAGCGGTCCAGCAGCGCCTTGCTGCGCGCCGCCTGTTCCGCCACGCCCGGCACGCCGGCGATGCGCGCGAGCAGGTGCAGGAATACCTGCTCCGCTGCGCGAAAATCCGCCGCCACCGCGCGCTGGCGGGCGAGCTGCTCCAATGCGCCGTGCAAGGCGGCCAGGTCCTCCGCGCTCGCCCGTTCGGCTGCGCGCTCGGCCAGCGCGACCGCGAGCGCACGCAACACGAACAGGGCTTCCTCCAGTGCGGCGGCGGAGAAGCGCGCGACATACGTGCCCGCCCGTGGCCGCACCTCGACCAGACCATCCTGCGCCAGCTGCCGCACGGCTTCATGCACCGGCGTACGGCTCACTTCGAACTCGGCCGCAAGTCCGTGCTCGTCCAGGCGGGAGCCCGGCAACAATTCGCCCCCGAGAATGCGATCCCGCAGGGCTTCCTGGATCCGTTCACTGGCTGACATTTCGCATCTTTCTAATATATCAATTAGTACCTCATGATATACCAACCGTTTGGAATTTACGTAGCGCAATTTGCTACTTTTTCTCAATTCCTACTGGAAAGAAGTACCGTGTGGTACCGCACATAAAACAAAAAAATCTGTGCGTACCGTGCGCACAATTGGCATTTTTACAAAGATTTATGAAATCTCAATGCTAAGCTTGGCACACCTTGATGAGCTTGCTTGACATCTGCGGTGGATGTCGAGCACCGGATCGATGCATCGGCCTACGGGAGGTGCAGGAATCCAGGCGCGTCAGGCGCTGCTTAACCTTAACTTGTCACTTGGAGATCAACCATGAAACTGAAGACCCTCGCCGCAGCCGCGGTATTCGCACTGGGCACCTCTTCGGCTTTCGCTGCCGACATCACTTATGATGCCGGCGCGATTCCGCTTGCACCGGACACGTTCTACCATCTGTTCGACCACCCCGATATCGGCATGTTCACCGACACGATCACTTTCTCGATCACCGCCGGCGACCTGTCTTCCTCGGCCAACCCGCTGAACGTGAAACTGAAAGGCATCAACACCAGCAACATCGACGGCCTGTCGTACGTGCTGTGGTCGGGCGAGGACAATCTCGGCACCTTCGCTGGCGATAACTCGACCTGGACCATGACCCTGCCGGCCGGCGACTATGCGATCAAAGTCAGCGGCAACGCCAACGGCACCCATGGCGGCAGCTATGGCTTCGACATGCAGCTCGCTGCCGTGCCGGAACCGGAAACCTATGCCATGCTGCTGGCTGGCCTGGGCCTGGTCGGTTTCGCTGCCCGCCGTCGCAACACGCCGGAAAAGTTCGTCTGATGTCCTGATCGTGCCGGGTGTGCGCAAGCCCGCCTGACACGAGCCAGCCCTGCCTTGCGGCCAGGGCTTTTTGGCGCGCTGAAGCGGCGCCCGGCCCCAAGGCCGGCGCCATCTGCTCAGCGCGTTTGTTTCGTCTGCGGGTGATACAGGTGGCCGCGCGGCCAGGCCGCGGTACGCTGCACATCGGCCACCACGAATCCGGACGCGGGCCCTGTCGGCATCCGCGCCAGGTCGACCGCCAGGTCCTGCTCCGGCACCGTGTACCGCACGGCGCCGGCCAGGAAGCGGACGGCCAGGCCCGTCAGGGTCCGCGTCACGGCTTCCCCGGCGCAGCGGTGATTGCGCGCGTAGTCGCCCGGCCCTTGCGGAATCAGGCCGTACGCGCCAGGACTGCCCTCGGCGAAGCGTTCCGGGCGAAAGCGCTGCGGATCGGTCCACAGGCGCACGTCGTGATTGGTCGCGTACAGGTCCAGCAGCACGCGCCGGCCGCGCGGAAAGGCAAAGCTGCGCCACGCGAAGCCCTCGCGCACGCGCGCCACCACCATGGGAACGAACGGATAAAAGCGCCGCACCTCGTCGACGAACTGTTCCAGCTCGCCTTGTCCGCCATGCCGGAGCCAACCGGCGTATTCCGGATGCGCGTGCATGGCAGCCGCCGCGAAGTTGACGTAGCGCGCCACCCCCACCGTCGGCCGCAGCACATTGAGCAGCTCCACCGCCACCGTCCGCGCCGGCAGCAGCCGTCCTTCTTCGTCGCTGTGAAAGCAGAAGGCGTGCAGCAGGTCCTGCCCATGTTCGCTGTTGCGGCGCACCGCGTGCACCAGGTGCACCAGCCAGTCCTCGAGATGGTTGCGCGCGACCACGGCCCGCCAGTGGCGCATGCCGACCGCACCGGCACCTTCGATCAGCGCGGCCAGCTGGCGCGTGCGCAGCGGCACTTCCGCCGCCGGCACCGGAATGCCCGCCCAGCGGCAGGCCGCGGCGCACAGCGCATGCTCCATGTCGTCGTGCAGCACATGGACACCCCCCAGCGTCCAGCGCGCGGCGATGTCTTCCAGCGCGTCCTCGAACAGGAGGGCCAGCTCGCCCAGCCGCGTTTCGTCCATGAGCCAATCCAGGAACAGCCGCTTGCGGCGCAGGTGCGCGCCGTCGTCGAGGCTGTGCACGGCCTCGCGCCCGGTCAGCGTGGCGATCACGCGCTGCGGCAGCGCGCCCTTGCGCGCGAAGCGCTCGTTGTCGCAGATGAGGTGCGCCGCCTCCTCTCCCATCATCACGATGGCGGGCTGCAGCATCAGCCGGGTCTCGAACATGTCGGTCTGCAGGCGTTCGAAGCGATGCGTTCCGTACAGATAGCCTTCGCGCATCAGCGCGGCGCTTTCGTCGAACCCTCCGGTGGACGGTATGGCTTCCATCTTGTCCTCCTTTCCGCGCATGGCAACCGGGCGCCATGCCTGTCGCGCTTGTCCTAGCCTTGCGTTATACCCCAAGGAGGTCCGATGAATCGTTCCGTTGCCGCGCTGCTGCTCGTTGCCGCGGCGGGAGTTGCCGCGCAACAACCGAGCGCGCCGCCATCCAATCCGCCCGGCCAGGCCAAGGCGGGCAAGACGGCGGCGCTGGAAGCCGGGGCGCACCTGCTGCAAAGCCGCGCGCCGGTGCGCGGCTTCGACGTCTACCTGGTCGGCTTTCATCCGCTCAAGGAGCAGCCGGAAGTGCAGGTGGAGGCACATCACTACTGTCATCAAATGAACGAGGACTTCGCGCAGTGCATGCTGTTCGACGGAAACACGGGGGATGCGAACCTGACCGGGATCGAGTACATCGTCTCGGCCCGCCTGTACGCCACGCTGCCGCCGGAGGAGCGGCGCTACTGGCATCCGCATAACGGGGAGATCCTGTCCGGCCACCTGGTGGCACCCGGGATTCCCGCAGCCGCCGAGAAGGCGCTCATGAAGCAGAAGCTCAATAGCTACGGCAAGACCTGGCACACCTGGCACACTGGGGCGGAAGGCACGCCGCTGCCGCTGGGGCCGCCCCAACTGGCCTGGTCCTTCAACCGCGACGGCGAGGCGCGCCCCGGCCTGGTCCAGGACCGCGACCAGCGCCTGGGCGTATCGGCCGCGGAGGCGCGGCAGCGCCGGGCCGACCTCATTCCGCTGGCGCGCCCGCAGTACGGGGTGGACGACCTGAAGGACCGCTTCGCCCGCCCCGGCACCGCCATCCCCGGCGTGGTCCCGGCGCGATGATGCGGGTCCGCGCGCACGCCACGTTCCGGTTTCACGAGGCCCTGAATGGCTTCCTGGCGCCGGCACGGCGCAGCGCGCCGTTCCGGGTCCTGTGCGCCGAACAGGCCACCACCAAGCACATGATCGAGGCGCTCGGCGTGCCGCACACGGAAGCCGGCACCATCCTCGTCAACGGCGAAGCGGCCGGCCTGGAACGCCTGATCGCGGAGGGCGACCACATCGATGTCTTTCCGGCGCAGGCGCGGACCACGGCCGCCCCGCCCCGCTTCATCGCCGACGCGCACCTGGGCGGCCTGGCCCACCAGCTGCGCATGGCCGGCTTCGACACCCTGTACGACAACGGCTTCGACGACGGCCATATCGAGACGGTCGGCGCAGCCGAAGACCGCGTCATCCTGACGCGCGACCGGGACCTGCTCAAGCGGCGCGCCGTGCACGCCGGCTGCTATGTGCGCGCGCTGAAACCGGCTGACCAGTTCAAGGAAATCGCCGCGCGCTTCGGCCTGGCGCCGCACGCCCGGCCCTTCACGCTCTGCCTGCACTGCAATGCGCCGCTGCGCCCGATCGCGCGCGCGGCGGTCCTGGAGCGCGTGCCGCCGGCGGTGCTGGCCGAGCACGCGGAGTTCTCGACCTGCGGGCACTGCGGGCGCATCTACTGGAAGGGATCGCACTGGAAGCGCATGTCGGCCCTGCTGGACGAGGCGCTGTCCGTGCAGTGAATCAGCCGCCGTGCGGCAGGCCGAGATTGCGGTTGGCCGGCACCGCCACGTCGATCAGCTTGGGGCGCGGCAGGTTCAGGTTCGCCATCAGCGCGATGAAGTCGGCGCGCGAGCGGTTGGCCAGGCGCGCGTTGTGCGCTTTTTCCCAGCCGATGGTCGATACCTGCTGTCCGCGGTAGTCGTGCGCCGGCCAGACCAGGGTGGACTCCGGCAGCGTGAACAGGCGCCCGTTGATGCTGTCGTAGAGGTCGGCCGCGGAGCCGCTCTGGAAATCCGTGCGGCCGCAGCCGTCGATCAGCAGGGCGTCGCCGGTGAAGACATTCCCGCGCCACAGATAGCTCATGCTGCCGGCCGTGTGGCCCGGCGTGTGCAGCACGCGGATCTCCTCGCCTTGTCCGAAACGGATCACGTCGCCGTCGTTGAGCTGCAGTTCGGCCGGCGGAATGCCGCAGCCGCTCGGCACCGCGGCGCGTGCCCCGGTCGCTGCGCGCAGGCGGCCGGCGGAGGTGACGTGGTCGGCGTGCGCGTGCGTCTCCAGCACGTAGCACAGTTCCAGGTTCAGGCGGCGCAGGTGCGCCAGATCGCGCTCCAGGTGATGGTCGACCGGGTCGATGATCACCGCCTCCCGTTCGCCGGGGACGAACAGGATGTAGGTGAAGGTCGACGACTCCACGTCGAACAGCTGGACCGGGATCAGTTGCATGCCAAGGCTCCTTTGCGCAGCACCATGCGCTCCATGATTTCAAACGCGGCCATCCCGCACAGCATCGCGACCAGGAACACCGAGGCTTCCGCGCTGCCGCCCGCGAAGGCGACCAGCGCCGGCCCCGGGCAGTAGCCGGCCATCCCCCACCCGACCCCGAACAGCAGGGAACCAAGCAGCAGGCGGCGGTCGATCGCATTCGATCCGGGCAGGCGCATCTCTTCGCCCAGGAAGGACAGCGGCCGGCCGCACGCCTTGCGGAACGCGAAATAGCCGACACCGATCGCACCGGCCATCACCAGGGCCAGCGAGGGATCCCACTCGCCCGTCATATCGAGAAAACCCTGCACCTTGGCCGGATCGGCCATGCCGGACAGCAGCAGACCCAGGCCGAACAGCAGCCCGGCCGCGAATTGGACAATGATAACCATCGCGCCCCCCTTAGCCAAGTGCGTGCCGCAGCACGAAGACGGCCGCCATGCCGGCCCCCATGAAGACTACGGTCGCCGCCAGCGAGCGCAGCGACAGGCGCGACAGGCCGCACACGCCGTGGCCGCTGGTGCAGCCGTTGCCCAGGCGCGTGCCGAAACCGACCAGCAGGCCGGCCGGAATCAGGAGAGGATAGACGGTATCGGCCTGCGGCTGGTAGGCATGCCCGGCCAGCATCAGCACCAGCGGCGCCGCGAAGATCCCGACGATGAAGGCGATGCGCCAGCCGATGTCGCCCGGCGCCGGCCGCATCAGGCCGCCGACGATGCCGCTGATGCCGGCGATGCGCCCGCTGAACAGGATGCTGAGCGCGGCCGCCAGGCCGATCAGGATGCCGCCGGCCAGCGCGGGCCCGGGCGTGAAGTGAAGCAGGTCGATACTCATGAGTCATTCCTGGTGGGGGTGGGACAGTACAGCGAATACAGTAGCGCCAGCATGGCTTGGGCTTCGCGGCTGGCGAGCCGGTAGAAGATCTGCTTGCCTTCGCGCCGGGTCTCGACGAGCCCTTCTTCGCGCAGCACGCCAAGCTGTTGAGACAGGCTGGGCTGGACGATGCCGGTCGCCTGCTCGAGCTCGCTCACGCAGGCTTCCCCGCGCACCAGCTGGCACAGCAGCAGCAGGCGGGCGGGGTGCGACAAGGATTTGAGCAGGCCGCAGGCCGCGGTGGCGGCGGCGCGCATCGCTTCGGGGTTGAGGTCGGGGGCGTCGTTCTGCATACGTTATACCGAATTATATAATATATGTTCCGATATTGTGTCACATCAATGAAATATCGGGTGGATATGGTAGTGGCATGCTCACTACACCACTCCAAACCGCTACCGGCCGCCGTGTGCTCGGCGCCTTCGCCCTCGTGCTTGCCTTCACCGCCGCGATGACCGGCGTGTCCCTCTACAGTCTCGAACGCAGCCGCCAGGCGACGGATGAGCTGGTCAACCAGCGCCTGGCGCGCGAACGGGCCAGCGCCGCCCTCCTGGCCGAAGCGCGCCTCAACCATGCCAGCGCCGTCGCCATCGCCAACAGCGATAGCCTGGAGCTGGCCGACTATTTCAAGCTGCGCCTGGACGCCAGCGACGCGGTCCTGGCAAAGGCCGAAGCCGCTCCGGCGGTGCTGGCGGCGGAAGAAGCGCCGCTGGCGCGCGCCATCGCCGCCGCGCGGGTCCAGTACCAGCGCGTGCGCGCCGCCGTGTTCGACCTCAAGGACATGGGGCGCACCTCCGACGCCAGCCGCGCGGTCGAGGAACAGCTGGCACCGGCCTTCGATGCCTACGCCCAGTCGATCCAGGCGCTGCTGGCCCGGCAGTCGGCCGCGGCGCGCGCCCTGGCGGCCGACGTGGGCAGCCGCTATGCCGCCAGCCGCAACTGGCTGATCGCGCTCGGCCTCGCGGCCTGCGCGGCGGCGCTCGGGCTGGCCTGGCGCCTCACGGTTCGCCTCGTCAATCCGCTACGCGACGCGGTGGCCTACGCCGAGCGCGTCGCCGCCGGCGACCTGAGCCGCACCCTGCCCCATGGCGGCGCGGACGACGTGGGCCAGCTCCTGCGCGCCCTGTCGACCATGGTGCAGGACCTGGGCCGCAAGGTCGGCCAGGTACGCGAGGGCGCCGTGCTGGTGGACGCCACCTCGCGCGACCTCGCCGAGGGCAACCGCGACCTGGCCGCCCGTACCGAGCACCAGGCCAGCGCCTTGCAGCAGACCGCGGCCTCGATCGAACAACTGAGCGCCAGCGCGCGCGACAACGCCCGCGACGCGCGCTCGGCCAGCGACCTGGCCGGCACAGCCAGCGCCGTGGTCAGCCGCGCCGGTGAGGAGGTCGGCAACATGGTCGCCACCATGGAAGCGATCAACGGCTCGGCCCAGCGCATCGTCGAGATCACCGGCGTGCTCGATGCCATCGCTTTCCAGACTAACCTGCTCGCCCTGAACGCGGCCGTGGAAGCGGCGCGGGCCGGGGAACAGGGGCGCGGGTTCGCGGTCGTCGCCGGCGAGGTGCGCCACCTGGCCCAGCGCGCCGCCACCGCGGCCAAGGAGATCAAGCAGCTGATCCACGTGTCGGCCACCCATGCGCGCGACGGCAGCAAGGTCGCCGACGCGGCTGGCGCCACCATGGCCGAAGTGGTCGACACGATCGCCCGCGTCGGCAACCTGATCCAGAACATCGACCGCGCCAGCGCCGAACAGCAGGCCGGGATCGACGCCATCCATGCGGCCATGAGCAGCATGGACGCCGCCACCCAGCAGAACGGCGCCCTGGTCGAACAGGCCGCGAACGCCGCGGCGCACATGCAGGCCCAGGCCGCTGAGCTGGCCAGCATCGCCCGCTCGTTCCGCACTGCCCCGCTGCGGCTGGCTGCCTGAGCGTAACGTACGTCCGGCTCCGCGCCGGCTTGGCATACTGGCCCCTCGCTTTCAAGAGGAGGACCCGGCATGGACATGCAGGAATGTATCGAGAACTGCCAGCAGTGCCACGACATGTGCCTGCGCGAGGCCATGACCCACTGCCTGCCGGCAGGCGGCGCCCACGCCGAGCCGGAGCACATGCGCCTGATGCTCGGCTGCGCCGACATCTGCCAGACGGCTGCCAATTTCATGCTTAGCAACTCCAGCCAGCACGTGGCCGTGTGCGCCGCCTGCGCGGAGGTCTGCGATGCCTGCGCCGACAGCTGCGACCAGGTGGGCGAAATGGACGATTGCGCCCGCATGTGCCGCCGCTGCGCCCAGAGCTGCCAGGAGATGGCCGGCGCATGGCAGCCGCACTTGATGGGCAGGCAAGCGGGCAGCAATCTGCGGCAATAAGCGGTCCCGAGCGCCGGCCTGGCGGACGTGTTACCATCCGCAAAATGAAGCCGGTGCTCAAAGTCCTGCTGGTTTGCCTGCTCCTGTGCGCGGTGCCGCTACAGGGGTTCGCGGCCGCGACCATGCTGCTGTGCGCCCCCGCGCGCGCGGCGGCGCCTGCGCGCGCCGTCCAGCCTGACGCCGATTCCTGCCACAGCGCCGAAGGCAAGCATGCCGGCGCTGGAGCAGAGCACCACTGCGCCTCCTGCGCCGCCTGCAGTGTCGGCCCGGCCATCGCGCCGGCCTGGGGCGCGCCGCTGGCCGGCCCTCTTGCGCCGGCCTTCCTGCCGATTCCCTTCCAGTCCCGCCATGTTCCCGATGCCCTGAACCGGCTGCCGGAACGTCCGCCCCGCCCGACCTTCGCCTGAGCTGCAGCCGCGCTTCTGGCGCGGCTGTCTTGTATTTCGTTTCAAGGAAGATCAATGAAGACTATGCATAGGCCCGCATGCCTGGCCGCTGCCTTGCTGCTCGGCGGCTGCGCCTCGGTGAGCCCGGATGGCGGCTTCGGCGCCGCCGCCGGCATCGCCAGCGCCCACGGCGCACCGGCCGCGCAACTGGCGCGTACCGAACACGACACCCAGGCGATCTCCGCCCAGGTGACCCAACAACTGAAGCAGCCGCTCGGTGTCGATGACGCCGTGCGCATCGCCGTCGTCCACAATCCCGCCATGCAGGCGCAGTACTGGGAAGCCGGCATCGCCGAGGCCGACCTGGTCCAGGCCGGGCGCCTGCCGAATCCGCGCCTGGAATTCCAGCGTACCCATGGCGGCGGCGAGCTCGCCATCGAGCGCAGCCTGACGCTCGACCTGGTGCGGGTGCTGACCATGCCGCTGGCCCAGCGGATCGAACGCGGCCATGTCGAACAGACGCAATTGGAGCTCGCGTCGGCCATCCTGAAACAGGCCGCCGACACCCGGCGCGCCTGGTTCGAGGCCGTGGCCGCGCGTCAGGCGGTCGAGTATGCGCAGCAGGTGCAGGATGCGGCCGAAGCCGCCGCCGAACTGACCGGGCGCATGGTCAAGGCCGGCAACAGCAGCGCCCTCGATCTTGCGCAGCAGGAAGCCTTCCAGGCCGAAGCCGCCGCCGCGACGCTGCGCAGCAGGCAGGCCGCCGTGGCCGCCCGCGAACGCCTGGCGCGCCTTATGGGCGTGTCCGGCGCCGAGGAGGCCTTCACCCTTCCCGACCGCCTGCCCGACCTGCCGGCCACCCCGGCCGAACTGGCGGACGTGGAGCGCCTCGCCCTCATCGGACGCGTCGACCTGCAGGCGGCCAAGGCGCAGACCGCGGCCACCGCCGCCAATCTCGGCCTGACCCGGAGCACCCGCTTCATCAACGTCCTCGATCTGGGCGGCGTGCGCAACAGCGACAGCGGCCAGCCGCGGCAAACCGGCTACGCGATCGCCCTCGAGGTGCCGCTGTTCGACTGGGGCGGCGCCCGCGTCGCGCGCGCCGAAGCGATCTACATGCAGTCCGTGCAGCGCTACGCGGCCGCCGCCGGCGACGCCCGCAGCGAGGCGCGCGAAGCCTACCAGGCCTACCGCAGCGCCTACGACGCCGCCCGCCATTTCCGCGACCGCGTCATCCCCTTGCGCAAGAAGATTTCGGACGAGACCCTGCTGCGCTACAACGGCATGCTGGCCAGCGTATTCGATCTGATCGCCGACGCCCGCAACCAGGCGGCCGCCGTCAGCGCCTACATCGACGCCCAGCGCGATTTCTGGGTCGCCGACACCCAACTGCACGCGGCGCTCGGCGGCAAGCTGCCGGCCGATGCCTTCAAGGAGACCAAGCAATGACTTCCCGCCGATCCTTCCTCTCCGGCGCCGGCCTGGCGCTGGCCGGCGGCGCCCTCGTCAAGCGTTCCGCGCTGGCCGCCGTGCCCGAAGCGGCCGCGCAGACCAGCGCCGCCACCCTGCCCCCGCCGCCGCCCGCCAGCGGCCGCCCCTTCCATCCGGTGGTGACGCTGAACGGCTGGTCCCTGCCCTGGCGCATGAACAACGGCGTCAAGGAATTCCACCTGGTGGCCGAACCCGTGGTACGCGAACTCGCGCCCGGCATGAAGGCCAACCTGTGGGGCTACAACGGCCAGAGCCCCGGCCCCACCATCGAGGTCGTCGAGGGCGACCGGGTGCGCATCTTCGTCACCAACCGGCTGCCGGAGCACACCAGCATCCACTGGCACGGCCAGCTGCTCCCCAACGGCATGGACGGCGTCACCGGCGTGACCCAGCCCGGCATCGAACCTGGCAAGACCTATGTCTACGAATTCGTCGCGCGCCATGCGGGCACCTTCATGTATCACCCGCATGCCGACGAAATGACGCAGATGGCGATGGGGATGATGGGCTTCTGGGTGACCCACCCGAAGGATCCGCGCCAGCACGCGGTCGACCGCGACTACGTGCTCCTGATGAACGCCTACGACATCGACCCGGGCACATACACGCCGCGCACCAACACCATGTTGGACTTCAACCTGTGGACCTTCAACAGCCGGGTCTTCCCCGGCATCGATCACATGGTCGCGCGCATCGGCGAGCGGGTGCGCATCCGCGCCGGCAACCTGACCATGACCAACCACCCGCTGCACATCCACGGCCACCGCTTCGAGGTGAGCTGCACCGATGGCGGCTTCGTTCCGCCCACGGCACGCTGGCCGGAGGTGACGACCGACGTCGCGGTCGGCCAGATGCGGGCGATCGAATTCGTCGCCGACAATCCGGGCGACTGGGCCTTCCACTGCCACAAATCGCACCACACGATGAACGCGATGGGACACGCGGTGCCGAACCTGATCGGCGTGGACCACCGCGGGGTGGCCGAGAAGATCAACAAGCTGGTGCCCGGCTACATGACGATGGGCGAGAACGGCGGCGCCATGGGCGGCATGCAGATGCCGCTGCCGGAGAACACGCTGCC
>DASRUW010000343.1:0-3063 GCA_035655255.1 Telluria sp.
GTGGTGCCGAACACCACGTCGTCCCTGCCGCTGGCCAGTGCCAGTACCTGCGCCCAGGCGACATGGAACAGCACGGCCGGACTGACACCCCGTTCGCGCGCCGCTGCCCGCACACGTTCGGCCAGGCCGGCATCGAGCTCGATCACCGCCTCGTCGATACGTGCGCCGCTGCCATGCACATCCAGCAGGCCGAAACCAAGCGTCGGTTCGTCGATATCGCCAAGCTGGGAGCGGAACCATGCTTCGTGTTCGGCTTCCGGGACGGAGCGGAGTTGCGCGATGAAGTCGCGGTACGGCTGCGGCGCGGGCAGGCTGCCCGCCGTTCCGGCCATGTAGCTGCGCATCTCGTCCACGATGCGTTCGATCGAGATATGGTCGGTCACGATGTGGTGGCAGTGCAGGGCGAGCATCCACTCGTCGCCGTCGCACACCGTCGTTGCGGCCATCAACGGCGCCCGGGCGAGATCGAGCCGTACCCGGCGCGGGTCGCTGCGCTCCAGGAGCAGGGTGAGCGCGTCGTCGCCCGCTGCGCATGCCAGTTCATTGACGGGCAGTGCAGCCCGGCGCTGCACCACCTGCATCGGCTGGCGCAAACCTTCCCAAGCGATGGCGGTGCGCAGCGCGTCATGACGGTTGATCACTTGCTGTAGCGCTGCCAGGTAGGCGTCCAGGCGTGTGCGGCTGTCGAAACTGATCACCCAGCGTAGGAGGTACGCGTCGCCTTGCTGTTCCATCAGGTGGTGGAACAGGATGCCCTGTTGGAGCGGCGCGAGGGGGTAGATGTCCTGGATGTTGGAACAGCCCCCTGGGACGCGGGCCGCGATGATGTCGATCTCTTCCTGCGTCAGTTCAGCGAGCGGCAGCATGTCCGGCGTGATGGCGTGGCAGTCCGGGGCAATGCGGTTGGGCGGCACCGCCGGTTCGGCGTGCTCCGTCCGCACGCCCCCGATCCGCTCGGCCAGTGCGGCCAGGACCGGCGCGTCGAACACGTCGCGCACGCTCGCGCGCACGCCCTGGCGGCCAAGGCGTTCGATCAGGCTGATGACCAGCAGCGAGTGCCCGCCCAGTTCGAAGAAATGGTCGTCCCGTCCGACACGGTCGAACTTGAGCAGGTCGCGCCAGATGGCGGCGAGCGCGGTTTCGACCGGTCCGGCGGGCGCCGTGTAGGCCCGCGCGATCACGGCCGACTGGTCCGGCGCGGGCAGCGCCTTGCGGTCAAGCTTGCCGTTCGGGGTGAGCGGGAAAGCGTCCAGCCGCATGAAGGCGGACGGGATCATGTACTCAGGCAGCGACGCGGCGAGCGCGGCGCGCAGTTCGGCGGTATCGGCCTCGCCCACCAGGTAGGCGACCAGGCGCTTGTCGCCCGGCTGGTCCTCCCGCGCCAGCACCGCAGCTTCGCGCACGCCGGCGCAGGCGGCCAGCGCGGCTTCGATCTCGCCCAGTTCGACGCGGAAGCCGCGGATCTTCACCTGGAAGTCGTTGCGGCCAAGGTAGTCGATATTCCCGTCCGGGAGCCAGCGTCCGAGGTCGCCGGTCTTGTACAGGCGTCCGCCCGGCAGGAAGGGATCGTTGATGAAGCGTTCGGCCGTCAGCTCCTGGCGGTTCAGGTAGCCGCGCGCGACACCCACGCCGCCGATGTGGATCTCGCCCGCAACGCCGGCCGGCACGAGCTGGCCGTTGGCGTCGAGGATGCGGATGCGAGCGTTGGCGATCGGTTTGCCGATCGGCGGCAGCGCGCTCCATTCGTCCGGATCGGCGGGCAGGGTGAAGGCCGTGACGACGTGGCTCTCGGTCGGTCCGTAGTGATTGTGCAGCAGGCGCCCGGTCCCTGCCGCGAACAGGCGACGCAGCGCGGGACTGGTGCGCAGCTGTTCGCCCGCGGTGACGACGGTGCGCAGGTCGGGCAGCGCCACGCCGTCGGCGGCGTCGGCGAAGTTCTGCAGCGCGATGAAAGGCAGGAACATGCGCTCGACCCGCTGTGCGCGAACCAGTTCGACCAGCTCGCGCGGATCCTGGCGCACCGTCTCGTCGATCAGCACGAGGCAATCGCCGCCGCACAGGGTGGAGAAGATCTCCTGGAAGGCGACGTCGAAGCCGAGGGCGGCGAACTGCAAGGTGCGTGCGCCATGGCTGCCGGGGAGCGTGCCGCGCTGCCAGGCGATCAGGTTGAGCAGGCCGGACTGCGGCATGGCCACGCCCTTGGGCTGGCCGGTGGAACCGGAGGTGTAGATCACGTAGGCCAGGTTGGCCGCCGTCAGGCCCATCGCGAGCGGGTCGGGGTTTTCTGCGTTCGCGGCGGCCAGCTTGGACTGTTCGGCCGCGTCGTCCAGCACCAGCACGGGCGCGCCGGTGTGCAGGCGCGCGCGCAGGCTTGCCTGGGTGAGGATGGCGGCGGGCGCGCAGTCGGCCAGCATGTAATCCAGACGATCCTGCGGATAGGCCGGATCCAGCGGCACGTAGCCGCAGCCTGCCTTGAGGATGCCGAGCAGGCCGGCCACCATGTCGAAGCTGCGTTCGAGGCAGATGGCGACGCGGTCGTCCGGCTTGGCGCCGAGGACAAGCAAGCGATGCGCGATGCGGTTGGCGCGTTCGTTGAGCTGCGCGTACGTGATCTCGCCGGCGCCAAGAACCGCTGCCGGGGCATCGGCCTGGATCGCGCACTGCGCCTCGAACAGCTGCTGCAGGAGCGTGTGGCGCGGATAGGTCGCGGTGGTGGCGTTGAAGCGGTCGAGCAGCAGCGAACGTTCCTCGTCCGGCAGAACCGGCAAAGTGCATGCGGGCTGGCTGCGGCCCTCCTCCAGGGCGGCGGCGAGGCCTTCCAGCGCAGTAAGCAAATAGGTGGCGATGCGCTGGGCGCCGATCCGGGCCACGCACTGCGCGTGCACGACGAAGGCATTCGCGAAGTCGCTCACCGAGACGGTCAGCGGGAAGTTGGTGCGTTCGTCGCCGCCGACGACGCGGGTGCCTTGCCAGGTGCTGACGGTGGGGCGGCTGTGCCGGTAGTTCAGCAGGCTGCCGAACAGGGGGGCGGGCGGCTGCACGCCCGCGCAGCGCTGGGCCAGG
>DASRUW010000344.1:0-8755 GCA_035655255.1 Telluria sp.
TCAGGGTCGACTTGCCCGCGCCATTGTTGCCGAGAAAAGCGAACACGCTGCCGCGCGGCACCGCCAGGTCGAGACCGTCGATGACGCGGTGCGCACCGAAGGACTTGGCCACGCCGCGGCACAGGATGGGATGGTCATGCATGAGGCCGGATTATAGGTGCCCCGCCCGGTCCGGGCCACCAAAAGTTGGTATGCATGCGGCGTGCCAAATGGCAGCTTCTAGCACATTTCGGGATGGTCATCAAAAACCCCGCCACCAAGCGTGCAGGGCCGCACGATAGATAGCAAAAAGGCATTATTTTTCCGATTGTTCTACACTCGGCCGCACCGAAACGGACAACCTTTTTCTTGGGGCAAGCCATGAAAACACTGCACCACACCATCCTGCTGGGCGCCATTGCGGCTTTGCTCGCCGCATGCGGAAACAATACTTCCAGCACCACCCGCGCGCCCGCGCTCGCGGCCACCATGACGTCCTCCAAGACGTCCGCGCAGCAGGCGAACCACGCGGCCAGCGAGTACTACGAGGCCATTCAGAAGGTCTACATCGCCTATTTCGGCCGCCCGGCCGACGCCGCCGGACTGGCTTGGTTCGCAAACAACCTGGTCGGACTGAATGTTGCGACCGATATCGCCACCATCAACAGCCTGTCCGCCTCGGACCAGAGAGTCGGCGCCCTGGTCGACGTGTTCAGCAACAGCCAGGAATCGCAGGACCTCTACGCCGGCGACGACAGCGCCTTCCTGGAGGCGGTCTACGGCAACCTGTTCAACCGCCCGGCCGACTCCGCCGGCAAGGCCTACTGGCTCGACCTGCTCAACCGCGGCGTGATGAGCCGCGCCCGCGCCGCCCTCAACATCCTGGTCAGCGCGCGCGACTCCGACGCCGAGATCATCAACCGCAAGACCCAGGTCGCCACCAATTTCACGGCCGCGCTCGACCTGGGCGCCGAGAAGCGTGGCTACTCGGGCAATACGGCCAACGCGACCGTGCGGGCCATGCTGGGGAACGTGAACGACACCACCGACGTGGCCGGCTTCCAGGGCACGATTGACAGCACCGTGGCGGCGCTGGCCGCGGCGGCGCCGCCGTCGGCCGAGGGGCTGTACCATTCGATCCTGCCGGGCAGCGGCAACACGGATCTCGACGTACTGGTGCTGGACGACGACCAGTACTACGCCTTCTACGGCAACCAGCAGGCCACCCAGTTCGTGACGCGCGGCTTCATCCAGGGCCAGGCCTCGTCCAACGGCACCACGTTCAGTTCCGGTGACATGCTCGACTTCGGCAGCACCACCCCGGCCGGCGGCTCGCTCAGCTTCAACTACCAGGCCGGCGTATCGCTGGGCGGGACGATCAACACCAAGAGCGGCCCGGTGCCGGTGACCGGCACGCCAGTGGCGAACGGCACCTACAACTACGCCGCCAGCGCCAACCTGGCCGACATCACCGGCGCCTGGCGCCTGACCGAACGCGACGCCGACGTGGCCGACGTCACCATCAACGCGGACGGCCACTTCACCGGCACCTCGAACGGCTGCGCCTTCACCGGCCTGATCGCGGCGCGCCCGTCGAAGAACGTCTTCAACGTCACGGTGAGCTTCGGCGCCGCGCCCTGCGACCTGCCGAACCAGACCGCGACCGGGGTGGCCATCACCTTCACCATGAACGCCGGCGCCACACGCCAGCTGATCATCATGGGCACGAATTCGACCCGCACCTCGGGCGCGTTCTGGTCCGGCACCCGCGCCACCTCCACCGGCCAGGTCGCGAGCCTGCAGAAGATCGACACCGCGGTCGGCGTCGGCCCCGCCGCAGCCAACGGAGACAACATCTCGGTGAACTACACCGGCTACATCTACAGCGCGGCCGACCCGGACTACAAGACCGCCCTGATCGACGAGTCCACCCACCCCATCACCTTCCAGCTCGGGACGGGCGTGGTCATCGCAGGCTGGGATGCGGGCCTGCCGGGCATGCAGGTGGGCGGACGCCGTACCCTGATCATCCCGGGCAGCATGGCCTACGGCTCGACGGGAACGGGGACGCTGGTGCCGCCGGATGCGGCGCTGGTGTTCGACGTGGAACTGGTCAGCCTGGCGCGCGGCTGACCGGCGCGGGCGCGGCGTTCAGACCAGCAGCGCCGCGCTCATCGACTTCACTTCCTCGGCCGATTCCGCGAGGATGCGGCCGAGCGTCTCCTCGTCCACCATAAAGTCCAGCACCGATTCCTCGTCCTGCGTTGCATGCGCGGGCGCCGGCTCCAGGGGCGAGGCCACGGGCGCGAACTGGTTCGCCAGCAGCAGCGTATCGAGCAGTGTGCTGGGCGGCATGTTGACCCACGCATGGCGCAGGCCGTCGATGGCGCTGCGCACCGGCTCGGGAATCGCGAGGCGCTTCATCACTTCGCGCGCCACCACCTCTTCGCACAATTCGGCCCAGTGCTCGGTGTCGTCGTCGAGCAGGCCGGGGAAGTCGTCCGCGCGCGACAGCAGGTAGAAACCGCCCACCTCGTGCACGATCGCCGCGAACATGGCGGTATCCGGATTGACGTAGGTGACGCGCCGCGCCAGCACCTGGGCCAGGGCCGCGACGTGGGCCGTGTGCTCCCACAGCTGCTGCGCTTTGCGGCGCAGGCCGGGATCGCGGATGCAGGCGCCGAACTGGCGCACGACCAGGCTCGCGACCAGGGTCTGCAGGCTGCTGTACCCGATCCGCATGACGGCGGCGCGCACGCTCGTGACCACCGCGTCGCCGTTGCGGTTGAAGGCGGCCGAATTGGCCAGCGCCACCGTGCGCGCGGCCAGCTGCGGCTCGCCGAGCACGAGGCGGATCGCCTCTTCGACATGGCAGTTCGGGTCGTCCAGCGCCAGCTGCAGGCGCAGCGCCGAATTGACGCTGGTGGGGAAGACGATCTCTCCCCGCGCTGCCTGGGCGGCAATCATGCCGAACGCTTCGATCTTATCCATCCAAAAATTATACCCCGCAGGGTCTGATCCAGCGCAAAAGCGCCGGCCTGCGCGCCGTCAATAATCCTCCGTTGCCGGCCTCGCCTTGTGCCGGCCTTTCTTCATCTTCAGCGAGAGGAGCACCATGTCCGCACACCTCGTCATCAACGATGGCAATCCCTGGTGGGCCAGCCCCGACATCTGGGTCGTGCCCGGCAACGACCCGAACGGCGGCCCGGGTTCGCCCATCGCCGGCACCGCCAACTACGTGTGGGCCCGCGCGACCAATGCGGGCAACGTGGCCGTGAACGGCGCGCGCATCGACTTCTACTGGGCCAACCCGGCGGCCGCCGTGGTGGTCGGCGTCGCCACCTTCATCGGCTCGGCCTTTGCGGACCTGGCGCCCAACGCGACGCAGGACGTGCTGTGCCTGGTGCCCTGGCATCCCGTCATCGTGAACGGCGGACACGAATGCGTGCTGGCGGTGATCCATGGCGCGGGCGACCAGAATCCCCTGCCCGACCCGCTGCCCAACGGGTACGCGTTCGATCCCCCTGCGCACGACCAGATCGCCCAGCTCAATGTCTCGGTGCTGCAGGCCGCCATGCTGCGCATGCCGCAGACGCTGTACGTGCACGCCCTGCCGCGCGAGGCCAAGCGGGCGCGCGTGTCGGTGGAAGTCGGCGGCCGCCTCGACGAGCGGGTGCTGGCGAACCTGGGGCTGAAGGGCCTGGAACCGGCCCAGCACATCTGCGTGGAGGTGGGCCTCGGGCGCGTGCCGGCCTGCCACGATCCGGACGCCGTGCGCGAGCTGGAGCTCGACGTCCCGCGCGGCGGCACGGCGCCGGTCTTCGTCCACCTGCAGGCCGAGCGCCTGCCGCACGGGCAGTACCAGCTGGTGCACATCGTCGAGCGCAGCGGGGAACGGGTCACCGGCGGCGTCTCCTACGCCATCGTCAACACCCGCCACCACCACGAACCAGCCGGGAAGGAGCAAGCAGCATGAGCGCCACACCTCTTCAAGTGTTCTCGCGTCCGTTCGCGATCGAGCCGGTCACCAACATCATGCTGCCCGATGGCATATTCGACAACGCCATCTACAACCTGCGCATCGCCGCGCACTTCACCAATACCTCCAGCAGCGCGCTGAACAACGTCACCATCTGGTTCGAGAGCGTGGGCGACCCCGGCATCGTGCCGGTCGCGCGCACCCACAGCTTCGCCACGATACCGCCCGGCGCCACGGTGCTGGTGTGGTGGGACGCGAACTTCCAGCACGCCACGCCCGGCAAGCGCCTGGTGAGCATGCTGGCCAAGGCGGACGGCTTCGACGCGCGCCGCTCGATCCAGCAGATCTTCGTGTCCCAGACCCGTTTCGACAGCCTCACCAACACCTACACCTGCACGGTGGAGGAAGGCACGCTGACCGTCAGCCAGGTCAAGGGCCACGTGCCGGACCAGGGCTGGGGCACCCCGGACGAGACGGGCAAGGAGTGCCGCTGTCCGCCCCCGCTCGGACCGGTGGTGCCGACCGGGATGACCATGGCCTGGGCGCCCAACCCGGCCTACGCCGGCACGCACGGCGAGCTGCCCTTCTCCGACCCGTGGTGGAAGATCCTCGCGCTCATCGTCGCGATCGTGGCGGCGCTGGTGGCGATCATCGCGGCGGCGCTCGGCGGGGGCAAGGCCAGCTTCAGCGTCGGCGGCACGGTGGAGGAAACGGATCCGAGCGTGAAGTGCTGTTCGCTCAAGGGCGCCGGCTCGGGCGCGCCCGAATTCACGGTGGCCGGCGTCGCTTCCGCCATCGCGTCGGGCGCGATCGCGGTGGCATGCTCGGACGCGGCCGATCCGTTCTGGCGCGGGCAGGAGGCGACGCCTCCGGCGCCAGGCGAAAAGACGGTCGGTGAAAAAGTGGTCGCGGAATGGAAGCTGGTGGAGGCGCCCAATGCGGGCAAGGCCTACCCGGCCGACATCAGCTTCCAGTACCAGCGCTTCACCACCGGCGCCACCTACACCCATGCGGTGACGGAGACGCAGACCAACATCCACGTGGCCGGCGAGGTGGAGGTCGAGACGCCGGACGTGGTCCATCCCCTCAAGCCGCTGTGGGTGCGCTGCAAGTTCCACAAGGTCGACAACGCGGGCCTGTTCAAGGGCCAGGACCTGTACGCCTTCGCCCTGTTCCAGGCGCCGGGCGGCCTGTTCTTCGTCGAGCCGCTGACGGACGACGGGCTGGGCTTCGATCCGGGCGCGAACGACGGCGTCTACGCGGGCAGCCTGGACCTGTACCGGGCCTACCGCCAGCTGCTGCAACAGCATCCGCCGCAGGACGTCACCGGAATCTGGCGCGTGTTCGTGTTCGCCCAGGACGTGAACCTGACCAAGCCGGGCACGCCGCCCGAGATCGCGGCCCAGCACATCGGCGGCTTCTTCGTCGCGAGCGCGATCGAGATCGCCTTCGATCCGAACCTGCCCTGCCCGCTCAAGGCGCAGGGCCAGATCCTGGTGGCTTAACCAGCGCGCACGGGGCCGCCCCCGCGGCCCTATTTCACCTTCAGGGCGCTCTTCACTTCGGACACGCCCTTCACGCCGCGCGCCACGTCGACCGCGCGCTGCGCCTCGTTCTTCGAGTTGACGAAGCCGGACAGCATCACCACGCCCTTTTCGGTCTCGACGTGGATGCCGAGGGACTTCAGGTTGGGCTCCTTGAAGATGTCGGCCTTCACGCGCGTCGTGATGACGGAATCCTCCACCACATCGCCGGTGCGGCTGGCCACTTCCTTGCTCTTGTCCTTCACGTCGGCCGCGACTTCGCGCGTGTTCTCGGCGGCGGTGGCGGTGGCGTTCTCGGTCTTCTGGGCGGCGCGGTCGGCCATGTGGTCGGCCTTGACCGCGGCGCGGTCGGTGGCGGCCTCGGTGCGCTGGGCCACCTCATGGGCGGCTTCTCGCGTCTTCTCGGCGGCGGTGGCGGCGGCGTCCTTGGTGCGGTCCGCGGCCGTGGCGGCGGCGTCCTCGGTGCGGTCGGCCGCGGTGGCCATCTTGTTGCGCAGCGCCGTGCCGGACGGGCTGGTGCCGTTATCGATCAGGCAGCCGGTCTTCGGCGCCCCGGCCGCGTCGCGGCATTCGCGCATGGCGGCCGCCTCCTTGCTGTTGTCCTGGGGCGTGCCGGTCGCGCCGGCGCCGGTCGCGGCGGTGGTGCTGCTGCCGACGCGCGTGCTCACGTCCGGCATCTTGCCCGACCTGAGATCGGCCAGCGCGGTCGCGTGCTCGACCCGCGCATCGTGCAGGCACTGGGTCCTGGCGCTCGCGCTCTGGCCGGCGCAGCGGGCCTGGGCCAGCGCATAGTCCGCGTTCTCGGCGGCGATGAAGGCCTTCTGTTGGCTCTTCTGCGACGCCTTGCGCGCGGCGAGCGCGTCGGCTTGGGCATGGGCGCGGTCGGCGCGCGCCTCGGCCGCGCACACGGTCTTCTCGTGCCCGCTCATGCCGCTGCAGTTGCGGGTGGCGGCCTGCGGATCCTTATCCAGCGGCGCAGCCGCGATGCTGGCACCTGCGGCACTGGCCAGCAGTGTTGCAATGATGGTTTTCATGCTGAGCTCCTCGCTGAACGTTGTGATCGACAGCGCCATTAGAAGCTGCCGCATGGACGCACATCTGTGCGAGAACGAACAGTGCGGCGTCGGCTAATTCTTGAGCGGAAGCATTTCGCTGGCGACGGAAAACACATTGCCGCCGGGATCGCCCGGCCTGTCGCCGGCGGCGTCGAGCCAGGCCAGGGTGTCGTGTTTCGGTTCGCGAAAGCGGATGCGCAGGCCCCGCAGCGCGGCCAGCAGCTCGGCGTAGCGGTCGGGATGGTAGCGCGCGGCCCAGGCCAGGGTGGTCAGGTCGGCGAAGGCTTCCTCGGTGCGCACGCGGCGGTTGAACCAGGCGCGCACGGGCCCGATCCAGCCGAGCAGCGCGGGCAGGTGCTCGTCGTGCGGGTAGCCGTGCAGGCGGCGGTAGCAGTGGCCCACCTCGTGGATGGCCGCGCCTTCCAGGAACAGGTCGACCAGGTCGGGGGCGATCATCGACGCGATCCGCTCCGCCGTCGGATTGTCCCCGGCCGACACCACCAGCGTGCAGGCGCCGGCGCGGCTGCGGATGCCGACCGGCGTGTGTCCCGGCAGGTCCGGGCCGCGTTCGACCAGCAGGGTGATCGGCAGTCCTTGCGCGCGCCCGAAGGCGACGGCCGCATCCGCCGCGGCGATCCACTGCTGCTCGGTGGCCGCCCCGGCCGCGTGGCAAGCGAGCGCGAGCAGCGCGCCCAGCACCGGTTTATTCATTCGACAGCAGCCCCTGGTCCCAAGGCCGGCGCGCCGCATCGAAAGGCGCGGCCACGTCGCCGAACACGGTGGCGTCGGCCGCCAGAGCGACCCAGACGCGGGTGTCGTGCGGCCCGTGCGGCACCGGCTGTTCGCTGCGCACCGCGCTCAGCCAGCGGTGGACCTCGGCGTAGTCGCCCGGATGCGCGCGCCGGATCCAGGCCAGCGCGGCGAGGTCGGCATAGCCTTCCTCGCGCCGGGTCTGGCGGATGGCGCGGGCCGCCGCGAGCAGGCTCGCGCTGCCCTGCTCCGTGCTGCTTTCGGTGAAGCCGGCCGGGAGCTGGTGCCACACGCCGTGCGCATAGCGCCAGCAGTGACCGATCTCGTGCGCGGTCATCGCTTCGATGTAGAGCGCCTGGCGCGCGGCGGGCAGGCCGCGCAGGGTCGCCTCCGCGTCGGGATTGGCGCGCAGGGTCAGCACCAGTTTGCAGCGGCCGTCGGCAAAACCCATGGCCAGCGGCACCGGATCGGCGCCCGGCGTCGGCTGCACGATGATGTCGATTGGTAAATGAAGGGATTGGGCGTAGGCAAGGACCGGTGCCCCGGCCTGCAGCCACTTGATTTCCAGCTCGGTCAGCGAAGCGGCCCCGGCAGCGGAACACACCCAGCACGACGTCGCCGCCAGCGCGAACTTCCAATTCACAACAGCTCTCCTTCCGGCCCATCATAAGTGCCTTACGGCAAGAAATGAAGGGCTTTGGAGGGCCGTTACAAATTATTGTGGCGGGCGCTTATCAAGACGCCAAGCACGATCGCGCGCGCCGCGCTCCGCGTCCTGGCCGAGCGCGGCGCCGGCGATGCGCTGGTCCACCGCGTCGAGCACGGCGGCCGGCATGGCGCTGCCGGCCTGGCGATACACGGCTGCCTCATCCGGCGCGGCGGCGATCACGGGAACGCTCCAGTGCTCGCCCTCGCGGCAGGCCAGTCCGGCCGTCCCGGTCATGATAAAAGTCCGGCAATAGCGGCCGTCCCGGGCGCGGAAGGACAGGCCGATCCGCACCTGCCCCGGCGGGTCGGCCGCCAGCTGGTTCGACAAGGCGGCGGCCAGCGCGCCCTGCGCCACCACGGCGCCGTCCTGCACGGCCAGCGGCGACTCGCGCTGCCACAGCAGGTGGCCGGCCAGCACGCCCACCACCAGGGTGGCGGCGATCGTCCCCAGTTCCGGCCAGGACCAGCGGCGCAACGAGCGGCGCCGCTCGCGGTCGGCGCGCGCGGCGTCCAGGCTGTGCACATTGGAGCCGGGACGCACCAGCAGCGCCAGGCGCTCCGGCACCGGCTCCTGCAGGGTGTCCGCGAAGGCGTTGCCGGCCAGGGCGCGCAGGGCGCGGTGCTCCTCCACCCGCGCGGCCAGCGCCGGGTCCGCGCGCATGGCGTTCTCGATGCCCTTGCGCGTGACGGCATCGAGCTCGCCGTCCGCGTAGGCCATCAGCATGTCGTCGGTGTAATTC
>DASRUW010000345.1:0-13675 GCA_035655255.1 Telluria sp.
GCGGGCGACTTGCTGTGGTGGCCGACCTCGAACTTCAGCACCGACGAGATCATCCACAAGCTGCGCTACGTGAAACCGGCCACCAGCTTCCGCAGCAGCTACGCCTACGACAACCTGCTGTACATCGTGGCCGGCAAGATCGTGGCCCAGAAGTCCGGCAAGACCTGGGGCGAGGCGGTGCGCGAGCGCATCCTCGATCCGCTCGGGATGACGCACACCACCACCAGCCTGGCCGACAACGCGGGCAACCCCAACGTCTCGGGCGCGCACTCGAAGATCAACGACCGCATCGCCCAGGTCAAGCAGATGCCGGTGGCGAACGCGGTGGGCGCGGTCGGCATCAACACCAGCGCCGAGGACATCGCCAAGTGGATGAACGTGCTGCTCGCAGGCGGCAAGCTGCCGGGCAAGGACGCGCGCCTGTTCAGCGAGAAGCAGAGCCGCGAAATGTGGACCGAGCAGACCCCGATCCGCATCAGCGAGCCCAAGCCGGCGCTGGCCGCGACCAAGCCGAACTTCTTCGCCTATGGCCTCGGCTTCCAGCTGCGCGACTACAAGGGCCGCAAGCTGGCCCTGCATGGCGGCGCGCTGCAGGGTTTCTACTCGCGCGTGCTGCTGGTGCCGGAAGAGAAGCTGGGCATCGCCATCCTGACCAACGCGGAGAGCGGCGGCGCGATGACGGCGCTGCAGTACCGCATCCTCGACCACTACCTCAACGCCAAGCCGAGCGACTGGATCAAGTTGATCAAGGATGTCGAGACGGAGATGCACGAGAAGGAGCTGGCCAAGCTGCGCAAGGAGAACGCGAGCCGGGCCAAGAGCGGCCCCTCGCTGCCGCTGGCGTCCTACCTGGGCGAGTACGAGGACCCGTGGTACGGCAAGGTGTCGATCAAGCAGGTGGGCGCGACGCCGGTGCTCACGTTCTCGCGCTCGCCGGACCTGGTCGGCGAGCTGGAACACTACCAGTACGACACCTTCGTCGTGCACTGGAAGGAGCGCAACTTCAACGCCGACGCCTACCTGAGCTTCTCGCTCAATCCGGACGGCAGCATCGAGCGGATGAAGATGGCGCCGATCTCCTCCGAAACGGACTTCAGCTACGACTTCCAGGACCTGTCGTTCACGCCCGTTCCGAAGAAGTAAGCGGCTAGCGCGTCCTGCCGCTCCAGATGTCCATCAGCTCCGGGGTGCCCTGGAAGCGGATGCCGTTGTCCGCGAGGATGGTGTCGGTCGCCGCCAGCACGTCCTTGCGGCGCAGGACCACGGTCTCGGCGAACAGCTGATCGAAACGCAGCACGACCAGGTCGTCCTTCAGGTCGCGCAGCAGCGACACGAGGTGCTTGAGGCTTTTCACCGGCACGCCGTTCACGGAGTCGAGCACGGAGCCGAGGCGGGAGTCGTAGCCTTTCACCGTCTTGTCGGGGAAGAAGGGCGCGGCGACCACCACCAGCTCCTGGCGCTCGGCGGACGGCATGCGCGTCAGCTGCGTCACCATCGGATTGGCCGCCGCGCTCATGCCCAGCATGCCGGCTCCGTTCTGCGCCCAGCCGCCGAGGAATTCGGCGGTCGCGCGCGTGAACACCACCGGTCCGTAGATGAAGTAGTCGGGATAGCCGCCGTTCAGCGGCGGCAGCATGGCCGGCCGGCGCGGGTACACCGGCGCGGACACGGTCAGCACCTTGCCGTTGCGGACCACGGTGAGCGGCACCTTGCCGTCCTTGGCCAGCTGCTGCACGCGGTAGCGGAAGTTCACGCGCAGGTTGGGCCCCACGTGCACGTCGCCTTCGTTATCGATCGGCCAGTCGCCGATGCGGGTGATGACGTCCCATTCCTTGAGCGGATAGGCCGGGTCGTCGGAATAGGGCCGGGTGACGATCGCCCCTTCCACCTTCTTGTCCAGCTTGAGAAAGTCGCGCAGGGCGGGGTTCTCGATGGTCTGGGTCTGCTCCAGGAAGTTCGGCTTGCCGTCGTAATGGCCGTCGCGCACGTCTTTCAGGAACAGTTCGATCTCCTCGTTGGGGATGATGTAGCCGATGTTCTGGGCGCTCGCCACCATCGAGAACGCCAGTCCGATCATCTTGTCGTTGGCGATGGCCGGTCCGCCGCTGTTGCCCGGATTGAGCGCGGCGTCGACCTGGATGCGCAGGCCCGAGATGGCGTAGCTGTAGCCGACGAACTCGATGCGCGAGACGATGCCCTTGGTGATCGAAAGCGAGGTGCCGCCGGCCGGGTAGCCATAGGCGAAGACGGCCTCGCGCACGTCCGGCAGCGCGCTGGAGCGCGGCACGGCGGCATGGGTCGCGAAGAAGGCTTCGTCGTCCAGCTCGAGCAGGGCCAGGTCGATGCCGGGCGCGATCGCGACCACCTTGGCGTCCAGCTTGTCGCCGGACTGGTTGGCCTGGACCTGGACCTGGCTCGCGTACTGGACCACGTGGGCATTGGTCAGGATGCGGTGCCCCTCGACGACGACGCCGGACCCGGTGACGTCCGCCGGCGCCTGCTTGCTCCAGGGCTTGTACAGGTCCGGCCGGCGCAGGGTGGAGAACACCTTGACCACGGAGTTTTCCAGCGTGGGCAGCGCGGGCGTGGGCGCATTGGTCGGATCCGCCGCCCGCGCGGCGAGGCTGGCGGCGCACAGGACGAGGGCGGCGGCGAAGCGGATCAGCGTCATCATCGGATCCCTGCCGCTACTGCTTGACGAACTTGAGGGTCATGCGGTCGCTCTCGCCGATGGCCAGGTAGCGGGCGCGGTCTTCGTCTCTCAACGCGAGCGTCGGCGGCAGCGTCCAGACGCCGGCCTTGTAGTTGGCCGTGTCCTTGGGATTGGCATTGATCTCGGACTTGGCGGCCAGCTTGAAGCCGGCCGCTTCGACCGTCTTGATCACCCAGGCTTCGTGCAGGTAGCCCGATTCGGCCTTGGCATCCTGCGCCATCGCGGCCGGGCGCCGGTGATCGACCAGGCCGAACACGCCGCCCGGCTTGAGCGCCGTGTGGATCGCCTTCAGGAGCTTTTGCATCTCGACGTCGCCCAGTTCCACCCAATTGTGCATGTTGCGGAAGGTGAGCACCATGTCCACGCTGTTCGGCGGAGCGAAGTCGAGCGCCCCGGGCGGATCGAACACGGCCGGCTGCACCTTGCCGTAGACGCTCGCGTCGGAATCGAGCTTGCGCTTGAACAGGGCGCCGTATTTGTTCGAGAACGGCTGGCCGGCCCCGATCAGCTTGCCGTGCTCGCGCAAGTAGGGCGCGAGGATCTCGGTGTACCAGCCGCCTTCCGGCACCAGTTCGACCACCGTCATGTCGGGGCGGATGCCGAAGAAGCTGAGGGTTTCGTAGGGATGGCGGTAGACATCGCGCGCGGCGTTGGCGGCACTGCGGTGCTTGCCGGCGATGGCGGCCTTCAATTGGGTGTCGTCGGCGTGCGCGGCGCCGGTCATGCCCGCGGCCAGCAAGGCGGCGGCGATCAGTCGTTTCATGAAATCGTCTCCTGGTCTTGTCAAGTTAACCAGTCGCGCATGATCGCCGCTGTCCGCTCCGCGGTCAAGCGGGCGGATCACCATATGCATATGCGCCGCCTAGACCCAGTCGCGCAGGTAGGCGGGCAGGGGAAGATCACAGGCCTCGTGCGCGATGGGCGCCGCGCGCCGCAGCTGGAAGGGCAGCACACCCGCCCAGTGGGGCAGCTCCGCATCCTCGGGATCGTCGCACGGGCCGCCCGTGCGGATCTTGCACGCGGCTTCGTCCAGCGCGATGCGAAGGACGGTGGTGGCGGCGAATTCCTTGTCGTTGCCGGGCCGGACGTCGGCCTGGCGGCCCGGCACGAGCCGGTGCATGAAGGCTTCCAGGCTGGCGCGCTTGGCCTCCAGCGCTTCCACCTTCTCGAACACCCCATAGACCAGGGCGGAGCGGTAGTTCATCGAGTGCGAGAACGCGGAGCGCGCCAGCACCAGTCCGTCCACGTGGCTGATCGTGACACAGGCCTGTGCCCCGCCGCCCAGCCTGCGGATCATGCGGCTGCCGTTGGAACCATGGATGTAGAGGTGATTCCCTTCGCGCCAGCAGGCCATCGGGATGTTGTGCACGCCGTTATCGTCGGCGAAGGCGACATGGCACAGGTAGGCCGCGTCGATCACCGCGTGCAGGGTGGCACTGTCGTAGTGGGCCCGGTCGGGCGCGCGCTTGACGCGGGTGCGGTCGGAAGGGGACATCGGAACTCCTTGGGCTGGCGTGATGGAATCAAGCCGTCACGATAGCGCAAGGCTGGCCCCATCCATAGGTCCAGGACAGAGCACTCGAATGGGGCCACAGGCCAGGCGTCAAAGTCCGTGGATGGGCTTATCGCGCGTGGTCGCGCATCCATTCCTTCAAACCGTTCACCCAGTTCTTGGCGGGCAGGTTGTACAGGCGCCGGATCTCGCCGGCGCGCTGGTACAGGTCCGAGAAATCGATCTGCGGCGCCGTCTTAAAGGCGAGCATGACGACATTGGCGTCGTGGACCTCCGGCAGCCAGGCCACGGCGTCGAACACGGACTCCATCGCCTCCAGGTTGCGCTCGTAGCTCTCGTACTCCCCGAACACGTTGACCGTCACGATGCCGTGCGGCGCCAGGCAGTCGGCGCAGGCCTGGTAGAACTCGGGCGTATCGAGCACGGGGCCGCGCGCCTCCTCGTCGTACAGGTCGATCTGGATCGCATCGAAGCGGCCGCGATGGGCCGGGTCATGCACGAAGTCGAGGGCGTCGATCTCGCGCACGTCGAGCCGGGCGTCGTTGGGCGGCAGGCCGAACATGGCGCGGTCGACGGCGATCACGTTCGGATTGAGCTCCGCCACCTCCACGGTCGCCTGCGGGAAGCGCTGGTAGCAGTACTTGGTGAGGGCGGCGCAGCCCAGGCCCAGCTGGGCCAGGTGGCGCGGCTCGCGGATGAAGAGCATCCAGGCCATCATCATCTGCACGTATTCGAGTTCGATGGCGTCGGGACGCGCCAGGCGCATGGCGCCCTGGACCCAGGAGGTGCCGAGGTGGAGGTAGCGGACGCCTTCGAATTCTTCGATCGTTGCGGGAGGGTGGCCGGGAGCGGAAAAGCGGGGATCTGGCTGCTGCATCACGCCAGTGTAACAGCCGGCAGCAGGATGGTCACCGTCAGCCCGCCGCCGTCGCGGTTGCCGAGCGTGATGCGCCCGCCGTGCGCCTCCGCGATCTCGCGCGCCAGCGCCAGGCCCAGGCCGGTGCCGCTGCGCTTGGTGGAGTAGAAGGGCACCAGGGCGTTGGTGAGCACGGCGTCGTTCATCCCCTGCCCGCGGTCCATCACCTCGATCCGGAACATGTCCTGGACGCGGCGCACCTGCAGCTCGACGCGGTCGGGCGCGGAGCCCGATTCGTGCGCGTTCTTCAACAGGTTGAGGAGGGCCTGCTCCAGCTGGGCCGGATCGAAGCAGCCCGGTTCCGGCGGCAGTTCCCCGCTCACCCGGAATGGCACCTCGGCGGCCAGGCGCTCGACGAAGGGGGCCCAGTCGTGCATCTCCAGGCGCGGCGTCGGCAGCTTGGCGAAGCGCGCGTAGCCGAGGATGAAGCTTTCCAGGTGGCGGGTGCGCTCGGTGATGGTGGCGAGGATCTGCGGCAGGCGCTCGGTCTGTCCGCGCCGCACCAGCTCCGCGCCGGAATGGGCCAGGGACGTGAGCGGCGCGAGCGAGTTGTTCAACTCGTGGCTGATCACGCGGATCACCTTCTTCCAGGTCTGCACTTCCTGGCGGCGCAGCTCGAGCGTGAGCTGGCGGATCAGCAGCAGGTCGTGCTTGCGCCCGTTCAGGCTGAAGCTGCGGCGCGCCAGGTGGTAGACCTCCTCGCCTTCCTCCTCGCCGGCCGAGGCGACCGTGAACAGGCCGTCGCCGCCGCGCGCCAGGGCCTCCTTGAACGCCGGCGAGGCGGCGGCCACGATGTCGCGGAACTGGTGGCCTTCCAGCTTGCGGCCCTGGTTCAGGAGCTGGCGGGCGGCGATGTTGGCATAGGCGATGGGGCCCGAATCGGCGATCAGCAGCATGGCCACCGGCGTGTTCTGCACCATCGTGTCGAGCAGCAGTTCGCGCTGCACCAGGTCCAGGCGCTGGTTGCGCAGCACGTGACCGAGCTCGTTGTGGGCCGCGACCAGGTCGGCCAGCTCGTCGTTCTGCTTCCAGTGCAGGCTGAAGGAAAAGTCGCCGTCCTGGTAGCTGGTGACCGTGCCCTGCAGGGCGCGGAACAGTGACAGGATCGGCTGGATCTCAGAGCGGATGGTGATGACCGCGATCGGCACCACCAGCAGCAGGCACAGGCCGAATACCAGCAGCGGCTGGCCGGGCAGGAAGTGCATCAGTCCCAGGGTGATCAGGATGCCGAGCGCCAGCAGGGTGCCGACCAGGGCCGACCAGCGCGTGACCAGCGACAGGCGCAGGCCGCGGCGGGGGCGATGACGCGTCGGCATCAGGGGCGCTCGATGCCGAGGCGTTCCATGCGCCGGTACAGCGCCTGGCGCGACAGGCCCAGCTCCGCCGCCGCCTGCGCCACCACGCCGCCGGCGCGCGCGAGGGCGCCGGCGATGGCGTCGCGGTCCGGCTCCGCCTCCGCGTGTCCGTTCGGCTGCGCCAGCGGCAGGCCGAGGTCGGCCGCGCGGATCGTGTCGCCGCCGGCGAGCAGCGCGGCGCGCGCCATCACGTTCTTCAGTTCGCGCACGTTGCCCGGCCAGCCGTGGGCCAGCAGGGCCGCTTCGGCCTGCGCGTCGAGCTGCTTGCGCTGGGCCAGGAAGCTGCGCGCCAGCGGCAGGATGTCCGCCGGGCGCGCGGCCAGCGGCGGCAGGCGCAGCTCGATCACGTTGAGGCGATAGTACAGGTCCTCGCGGAAGGTGCCGGCGCGGATCATCGCGTTCAGGTCCGCATTGGTGGCGCTGATCACACGCACTTTCACCTGGCGTTCCCGGTTCGAGCCGAGACGCTCGAAGCGGCCGGTCTCCAGCACGCGCAGGAGCTTCATCTGGCCGGCCAGCGGCAGGTTGCCGATCTCGTCGAGGAACAGGGTGCCGCCGTCGGCCGCCTCGAACTTGCCTTCGCGCGCCTTGGTGGCCCCGGTGTAGGCGCCCGCGTCCGCCCCGAACAGTTCGGCCTCGATCAATTCGCCGGGCAGGGCGCCACAGTTGAGGACCACGAAGGGCCCGTGCGCGACGGCGGAATTGGCCTTGATGATTTCGGCGATGCGTTCCTTGCCGGTGCCGTTCGGTCCCGTGATCAGGACCGGCACCTCGGCGCGCGCCACCTGGCAGGCCAGGTTCAGCACGCGCTCGGTGGCGGGGTCTTCCCAGACCATGCCGCACAGGTCGAATTTGTCTTCCAGGTCGCGCTTTTCGCGCCGCTCGCGCTGCAGGCGCTGCTGCAGGGCGCGGTTGGCCTGGCCCAGCTCGATCAGGTTGGCGACCGTGGCCAGCAGGCGGTCGTCGTTCCAGGGCTTGGCGATGTAGTCGGCGGCGCCGGCCTTGACCAGGTCGACCGCCGCGTCCAGGTGGGTCCAGGCCGTGAGCAGGATCACCGGCAGGTCCGGATGGCGGCGCCTGATCTCGCGGAACAGCGCCGTGCCCTCCTCCCCGGAGGTGGTGTCGGCCGTGAAGTTCATGTCCTGGATGACCAGGTCCACGGCGTGCCGATCCAGCAGCGCCAGGCCTTCGGCGGGGGACGCCGCGCGCAGGGCACCGATGTCGTGCAGCGAGAACAGGACTTCGAGTGCGACCGCGACGGCGGCGTTGTCGTCGATGATCAGTACGGTGGGCATGACGCTAGCATACCATCCTGGGCTCCCGCCTCACGCCGTACGGGTGGCCATGGCCGGCGAAATCGACGCCGCCCGCCACGCCGGGCCGTACACCGCGAGCACACCGAGCGCCCAGAACACGGCGGACCCGGTCACCAGGTAGGGGATCGGCAGCTTCTCCATCTCCAGCTTGGCTACCAGGAACTGGTTCAGTCCGATCGCGCCGAGCACCCCGGCCACCACGCCGCAACTGGTGATCATGAAGTTCTCGGTGATGAAGTAGCGCAGGATGTCGGTGCGGCGCGCCCCGAGGGCGCGGCGCACGCCGATCTGCTTGCGGCGCTGCTGGACCCACAGGCTGGCCATGCCGACCACGCCGCTGGCGGTGATCATCAGGAGCAGCACGGAGACGGTGATCAGCATCCAGGACATCGCCATGTCGGCGCGGTAGCGCTCCTTGCGGGCGTCGCTCAGGGCCTTGGTCTCGAGGATGACCGGCATCGGCGAGATGGCGCGGACGGCCTGCTCCGCTTCCTTCATCACGCGGTCGCGCTGGCCTTTCTCGGCGCGGACGGTGTAGGTCGATCCGGGAAAGCCTAGCAGGCGCACCGGGACGATGGTGGAATACTCGCCGTCCATGCCGACCTGGGCCTGCTGCGACTGCAGGCGTTCGACCACGCCGACGATGCGCACTTCGCGGGCATCCTCGCCGGTGCCGAAAAACAGGGGCTTGCCGACCGCGGACTGGCCGGGATAGGCCTTGTCCGCCAGCGCCTTGGTGATCATCACGATGGGCGGGAAGTCCTGGCTGGTCTGGGTGTCGATCTCGCGCACGTCCTCCGGCTTGAAGTCGCGGCCGTCGACGATCTTCAGGCCCCAGGTCTTCACGATCGAGTCGGGGGTGACGTAGAAGGCGGCGTTCGCGGTCTCGTTGACCTGCTTGCGGTCGATGGCCACGCTGTTGGTGCTGCCGTTGCGCGTCAGCGGGATCTGGTTGACGTTCGCGACCGAGACGACGCCGGGCACGGCGGCCAGCGCCGCCGCCTCGCGCTTCTGGGTCGCGCTCTGCTCCTCGGGGCCCATGGTGGCGAGGTTGCGCACGTTCACGTAGAACACCGACTCCTCGTCCTCCACCCCGCTGGGGCGGGCGGCGACGGCCTGGCGCACGTTCACGATGTGCAGGGCGTTGGCGAGGATGGTCATGCTGATCGCGACCTGCACCGCGACCAGGATGGCGCCGGTCTTGTTGCGCAGGAGCGCGGAGAGAATGGGACGGATTTCCATGGCTGGCTCCTTATTGCGACTTCAGTTGGACGGCCGGCGTGATATTGCAGGCGCGCCAGGTGGGCAGCAGGCCGGCGACGACGGCGGCGGTGACGGACATGATGAAGGTGAAGCCCAGCATCTGCCAGTCCAGGTGGGCGACGGTGGCCATCGCCTTCGACTGCATCGAGATCAGGCCCAGCGCGCCGACGGCGAGCACCAGACCCAGGCCGCCGCCGACCAGGCCGACCACGCCGGTCTCGATCAGGAACTGGCGGAAGATCTCCCTGCGCGAGGCGCCCAGGGCGCGGCGCACGCCCACTTCCGGCGCCCGCACCGAGAACTTCGCCAGCAGCAGGCCGACGGTGTTCACCAGGCACAGCAGCAGGAAGCCGAAGGCCAGCCAGGCGGACAGCTTGTTGTCGTTGCCGACCACCTTCATGTACTCCATCCATTCCATCACGTTGTACAGGCGGTTGGGCGCGTTGCGCTTCAGGCGGCCCAGCTTGCGCTGCTCGCCGGCGTAGCTGTCGAGCCAGTTCTGCAGCTCCGCGCGGTCGGCGCTGGACTTCAGCTCGAACCAGGCCTGCAGCCAGGTGCACTCGGAGTCGAGCAGCGCCTGGAAGCCCGGGTCGCGGCGCTTGGTGCAGTTCATCGAGCCGTTGTGTCCCGTCTCGTGACGGATGGCGGCGGCGAACGGAATGTAGAACTCGTCCTGCTCCGCGAACTTGCCGGCGCCGATCAGCTTGTAGTAGCGCGGCAGCGGGGCCCACTTGTCGGCCACGCCGATGATCTTGAAGGTCTGGCCCATGATGCGCAGGCTCTGGCCGACCGGGTTGACGTTCCCGAACAGCTTGTCGGACAGGGAGCGCGTCAGCACCACCACGTCGGCGCCGGTGCGGTCTTCCTGTTCGCCCCAGGCCTGGCCGTACACCATCGGCACGTCGAACATGGCGAAGAAGTCGTGGGTGGGCGCGAGGCCGCTGGCGCCGAATGCGCCGATGTCCTTGCGGCCCGGCTCGATCGGCGAGTACACGCTGTACATCACGGTGCGGCGTTCGCCCATCTTCGAGCCCATCACCGCCATCGCGTCCTTGTAGCTCAATTGGCGGTCGTTCGGCTCGTCGCCGGGGTTGTAGCCTTCGGGCGGGCCGTTGTCCACCAGCGGCACGAACAGACGGTCGCTCTTGGTCGGGATCGGGTCGCCCGACATCACGTGCAGGATGGCCAGGGTGGAGATGGAGGCGGCCACGCCGATGGCCAGGGTCAGCACCATCAGCGCGGTCAGGGCCGGGTTGCGGCGCAGGCTGCGCACGCCGAGCTTGAAGTAGTAACCGAACATGGGAACTCCTTATGCGACCAGGGACGGCGCCTTGCGCACCAGGTCCGACACCTGGCCGTCGATGATGTGCACGTTGCGCTGCGAGCGGGTGGCCAGCTCCGGGTCGTGGGTCACCATCAGGATGGTCGTGCCCTGGGCGTTGATCTCCTCCAGCAGCTCCATCACGCCGCGCGCCATGGCCGTATCCAGGTTGCCGGTCGGTTCGTCGGCCAGCAGCAGCTTGGGCGAGCCGGCCAGGGCGCGCGCGATCGCCACGCGCTGCTGCTGGCCGCCGGACAGTTCGGCCGGATAGTGCTTCATGCGCGAGGCCAGGCCGACCTTGGCCAGGGCGTCCTCGATGCGCTCCTTGCGTTCGGCCGCATTGAAGCCGCGGTAGCGCAGCGGCACGTCGACGTTGTCGAACAGGTTCAGGTCGGGAATCAGGTTGAAGCCCTGGAAGATGAAGCCCAGCTTCTCGTTGCGCAGCTTGGAGCGCGCGTTGTCGTCCAGGCCCTTCACGTTCACGCCGTCCAGCACGTACTCGCCGCCGTCGAATTCCTCGAGCAGGCCGGCGATGTTCAGGAAGCTGGTCTTGCCCGAGCCGGAGGGACCGGTGACGGTCACGAATTCGCCCTGGTTGACGGTGATCTCGAAGCCGCGCAGGGCGTGCGTCTCGATCATGTGAGTGCGATAGACCTTGGAGAGGTTGGTCATGCGGAGCATGGTGAGTCCTTTCGTTCTTACTTGTTGATGGAGACGCGCGCGGCGTTTTCGAAGGTATCGGTGCCGGCGACGACGATCTTGTCGCCCGGCTTGGCGCCCGAGAGGATTTCGACGGCGTTGATCGAGGTCGCGCCCAGCTTGATGGGAGTGCGCACCGCGATGCCGTCCTGGACCACGTAGGCGAAGCGTCCGCCTTCGCTTTCCACGAACGGGCCGCGCGCCACCATGACCACGTTCGGTTTTTCTTCGATCAGCAGGCGGGCCGTCACGCGCTGGCTCTGGCGCAGCCCGGCCGGCTGGGCGCCTTCGAAGCGGGCCCGCGCCAGCACCTGGTTTTTGACCACTTCCGGCGACAGGGCCGAGAGCTTGGCCCTGGCCTTGGTGTCGCCGATCATGACTTCCACGCTCATGCCCAGGCCCAGGTCGGACACGTAGGTCTCCGGGACCTCCAGTTCGACTTCCAGGCGGGACAGGTCGACCAGGGTCATGAGGGCCGAATTGGCCGGCACCACCGCGCGGTTCTGCACGTTGAGGGTGCCGATGAAGCCGTCCACCGGCGCGCGCACGGTCAGTTCGTCCACCCGGCGCTGGGCATTGACCAGGGCCAGCTTCTGGCGTTCCAGCTGGTTGATCTTGGTCTTGAGTTCGAGCGCGACGTCGTCCTTTTCGAGGCCGGCGGCGGCGGCGGCGTGCGCGGCGCGGATTTCGGCCGACTTGAGCGCGTCCTTGGCCTTCTGGTAGTCGATCTTGGCGATGATGCCCTCGTTGGCCACGCCCTGGTAGCGCTCCAGCGTGCGCTGGGCGGACAGGCGTTCGATCTCCGCCACGTCGGCTTCGCGCTGGGCCAGCAGCTTCTGCTTCTTGGCCAGGATCTCCTGGCGTGCCACTTCGGCCAGCAGCTGCTCGTAGGTCGATTGTTCGCGCTTCAAGGCATCGGCCAGGTCGGGCGAGTCGACCAGGGCCAGCACGTCGCCTTTCTTCACCGTGTCGCCGGCCTGCACCTTGAGGGTGACGGTGCCGGGCGCGGTGGCGAACAGGGTGGGGCTGACGGCGGCCACGATGCGGCCGTTGACGGCGGCGTCGCGCACCAGGGTGCCGCGCCCGACTTCGGCGATGCGCAGGCGGGCGGCGTTGACGGCGTGGTCGCTGCCGCGCCAGGCGGACAGCAGCAGGGCGGACGCGGTCACGAGGACGACGGCCGCGCCGACCCACAGCGCGCGCTTTTTCAGCAGGCGCGCCGGGTGCGGCGTGATGACGGAGTCCTGGGCGGAGGTATCGCGGATCATGTTCGGCTCGGGTGAAGTTGACTGCCGGTCTATATGCAGAAACCGTGCCAACACTTAAGTCATTGATCCGAAAGGAGTCCGGCCCTGTCCGCCGCGTCCGCGCCGGGTCGGACGGACGACCGGACGGACAGCGTCCGTTGTCGGTCGGACTTATCTCGCCAGCCCGGCCGAAGCCGAGGGCGTGCTCACGCCGGGCTGACCGCCGCCGGCGCGCGCCTGTGCCGCGCCCAGGCGCGGCACAGGACCCACATCAGCGCCAGCGCGCCGGCCCAGGCGGCGTACACCAGGGCCAGCGAAGGCGTGTAGCCGGGCGGGAGCTGGAAGGCGCCGTTGGCGAAGCCGGTCGGCTTGCCATAGAGCGTGATCATCAGCGCCGCCGCGATGCCGTTGAGCAGCGCGATGTGCACCACGTAGAAGAACAGCGGGTAGGCGCCGAAGGTCTTGAGCGGCTCCACCGGCGGCACCCGCTCGAACCCGGCCAGCAGGGCCAGCCCGATGGCCCCGGTCACGCACAGGTACAGCAGCGAGGGCGGATACTTGTGGACCCGGGCGAACGACATCAGGTCGAACATCGCGCCGCGCCCCTGGGTCGACCAGGGATCGGGGTCGCCATAGACGTTGAAGCCGCGCAGGACCAGAAAGACCAGCAGCAGCGCGCCCGCCGCGCTCCACAGGAAGCGCCGGCGCCGCGCCGCCTCCCAGGTGAACACCGGGCCGAGCGTATAGCCCGCCGCCATCAGCCCCAGCCAGGGCATGAGCGGATAGATGACGACGATGCCGAAGTTCTGCGTCACCGGCAGGTAGCCGCCCTGGTGCCAAGCCTGCCACAGGAAGGAGCCGGAGTGCACGCCATCGAGCAGGTTGTGCGGCAGGATCAGGGCGGCGGCGACGACGCCGATGGCGGGCAGCGGCAGCCAGGCCAGCGCCGCCAGCAGCAGCATGCCCATGCCCAGCGCCCACAGCACCTGCAGGATCATCACGTTGTAGGAGAGTTGCCAGCTGAAGCTGATCCAGGTCGCTTCCAGGGCCAGCAGCATGAGGCCGCGCGTGGCCAGGTAGCGCGCCAGGGCGGGGCGGCCGGTCCGGGCGCCGCGCAGCCAGGCCGAGGTCCCGGCCAGGAACACGAAGCAGGTCGCGCACAGGTGGGTGACCCAGCGGGTCCAGAACCAGCCGGGCGAGGTCGCCGCCAGGTCCTCGGGATTGAAGGGCGTGGGACCGAAGAAGTCGCGCACGTGGTCCAGTGCCATCAGCGCGATCACCAGGCCGCGCAGCATGTCGATCGATGCAATCCGCTTCACGGCCGGCCCCCTT